>CAITBU010000027.1 GCA_903890595.1 uncultured Holophagaceae bacterium
CTGCGCCGAGGGTGCCTCCCTGGCCTCCTACTCCAGCGATGGCTTCGCCCAGGTCCTGGCCGACACCGTCCAGGCCAAGGGCGCCACCGTCCTGCTGGCGGCCGCCACGGCCGTGGGCAAGGATGTGGCCCCCCGCGCCGCCGCCCGCCTGGGCGCTGGCTATGCCTCCGACGTGACCGGCCTGTCGATGGTCGGCGGCAAGCTCCAGGCCGTGCGCCCGGTCTATGCCGGCAAGGCCTTCGCCACCACCAGCTTCGCCAGTGCGGTTCAGGTGGCCACCACCCGACCCAACGTCTTCCCCCTGGCCGAGAAGGCCGGTGCCGGTGCGGCTGAGGCCGTTGCTGCCCCTGCCGGCGGCTTCAAGTCCGTGGTCAAGGAGATCCTCGCCAAGGCCTCCGGCAAGGTGGACCTCAGTGAAGCCAACATCATCGTGAGCGGTGGCCGCGGCATGAAGGACGGCACCAACTTCGCGCTGCTCGAGTCCCTGGCCGACGCCATCGGCGGCGTGGTGGGTGCCTCCCGGGCCGCCGTGGATGCAGGCTGGGGCCTGCCCCACAGCATGCAGGTGGGCCAGACCGGCAAGGTCGTCAGCCCCACCCTCTACATCGCCTGCGGCATCAGCGGCGCCATCCAGCACATCGCTGGCATGAGCGGCTCGAAGTTCATCGTCGCCATCAACAAGGACCCCGAGGCCCCCATCTTCAAGCTGGCGGACTACGGCATTGTGGGGGATCTCTTCGAAGTCGTCCCCGAGCTCACCAAGTCCGCCCAATCGATGGGCATCGGTTCCAACTAGGCTCTCTTCACAGCTCCAAAACAACGGCCCGGCATTTGCCGGGCCGTTGTTTTGGAGCAGAGGACAGACCTATAGCCCAAACTGCCGCAAATGATGGTCAAGGTGCTTGTAGCCCAGGCGGCCCCACTCCTCGCCGCTGAGGCGGCCGAAGAAGGGGTGCGTGGCCTGGGCCGCCTGCTCGGGTCCCCGGCAGACAAAGCGGTCGAGGATGGTCACGAAGCGCGTGCGCTCCACGTCGAAGTCCCGGGCGCCGCTGGCCACGAAGCCTGGGTCCGTGGGGACCTTCTTCTTGAACGGCAGATCGCCCAGCACCCGACTGCGGATGAAGGGCGTGATGAGCTTGCCCAGGAAGGTCTGCTGGGCGGGTCGATCCCCCGTGGCCACCTCCAGGGCCAGGGCGCAGTGCAGCAGCATCTGGGCGGGGTCCATGGTGCCCCAGCGGCGGGCCGTATCCGGTTCGAGGGCGCCCAAGCGCAGGGCCAAGGCCTCCCGGTCAGCGGGCACAAAAAGGGAATTCATCGGAAGCCTCCAGAGTCGAACAGATTGGGGTCCCCTCAGAGGGGCTCGAAGCCTTCGTCCAGGAGAAAGTCCCGGGCCGCTTCCAGGTCCCCGAAGCGGGCCACGAGCTCGTCGCCCTCATAGCCATCGCCGTCGAGGGCATCCAGGGTGTTGCGCTCACGGATGATGCAAGAGCCGCCGATCTCATCCAGGCCGAACTGGACGATCTCCCGGATGATCCCCAGCTCATCCCGCCAGACTTCCACGCGCAGATCAGTTCCCATGGTCTCCTCCCTGCCTGGGCCCAGCCCACGCAAGGTTAGGTCTTTTCGAAGAACAGCACCACCATCCCGAAGCCCACACGATCGCCGTGCTTGAGCTCCCGGGGCTCGCCGGGCAGGACCCGCTCGCCGCGCACGAAGGTGCCGTTGGCCACGTCGGGTTCCTCCAGCAGGAAGTAGAGGCCGTGCTCGCAGAGGATGCGGGCATGGCGCCGGGACACGCTGAGGTTGTGGTCCTCCTCGGTGAGGTCAATGTCCGGATGTACGCCCGTTCCGGGGTCAAAGCGGCCGATGAGGGAGCCGTGGGACAGGATCGGAAAGGGGCTGCCGCTCAGGACGGACACGAGGTTGGCCACGGGACCGTTGCTGGTCTTGGCGGGCCGAGCGGCGTCCAGGGCCTCCACCCGCTCACCCAGCTCCCGGTGCCGCTGGACCAGGCGCTGCATCATCTTCACGGCGACTTCCGGGCTCTGCCGGATCATGCGGAGGAAGGTCCCGCGGTTGATGGCGATGAGGTCCGCGTCCTCCAGGGTGATGGCCGTGTGCTGCCGCGGCAGCGCCTCCAGCAGGCTGGCCTCGCCGAAGAAGTCGCCCTTGGTCAGCTCTTCAACCCAGTCGCCCTTGGGCTCCTCCGAAACATAGAGCCGCACGCGGCCCGAGAGGATGACGTACATCTGCTGGGCCATTTCGCCCTTGCGGAACACCACTTCGCCTTCTCGAAAGCGCAGCTTGCTCTGCTCGATGAAGCTGGGTTCAGCCATGGACGTCCCGGGATGGCCCCTAGGTTACCCCATGGCCCAAGACAGCGGGGATCTCAGACGGTGGCGACCTGGGCGAAGGCGCGAATAAGCAGCTCTTCCAGGATCCGGGCCTCTGCTTCGGAGAACCCGTCGAGGTGGGGGCTGTCCAGGTCGAGCACCCCGACCACCACCCCAGCTATCCGCAGCGGCAGCACCAGCTCACTGCGGGTGGCACCGTCGCAGGCAATGTGCCCCGGGAAGGCGTGCACATCGGGCACCCGCTGGGTTTCCCCGGTGCGGGCGCAGGCCCCGCAGACGCCCCGCTCATAGGGGATGCGCAGGCAACCCATGCCGCCCTGGTAGGGACCGACTGCCAGCATCCGATCACCCACGCGGCGGTAGAAGCCGCACCAGTTGGCCTGGGAGAGGGTGTCCCACAGCAGGCAGGCCAGCGTGGCTTCTACCGCCACGGCATCCGTCTCGCCCGCCACGGCGGCCTTGATCTGGGGCAGCGCTTCTTGCAGCCGAGCCAGCCGGGCCGCCTCCGGCAGCAGGGTCCCTCGGGCCACCTTGGGCAGCAGAATGCCTTCGCTCACGTGACCTCCTGTACGCTAGGGTACATGTCCATTCTGCGCCTACTGGCCGCACCCCTGGCGCCCCTCTATGGGGCCGTGGTGCGCGCCCGGAACTGGGGCTTCGACACCCACTCCGGCTGGGGCGCCCGCGCCGGGGTCCCCGTGGTGTCCCTAGGCAACCTCAGCGCCGGTGGCACGGGCAAGACGCCTCTCACCCTCTTCCTGGCTCGGGAGCTCGAAGCGGCCGGCTGGTCCAATGCTGTGCTCTCCCGTGGCTACGGCGGTCGGCGCACCGTGGACCCCATGAGCGTGGAGCCGGACTCGAATCCCAGCCAGACGGGGGACGAACCCCTCCTGCTGGCCCGTGCCCTGGGCCCTGAGCGGGTCGTGGTGGGACGGCAGCGCCATGCGGCCGCCCTGCGGGCCCTGGCCCAGCGACCGGGCCTGCGCAGCCTGCTGCTGGACGACGGTTTTCAGCACCGCGCCCTCCACCGGGACCTGGACCTGCTGCTTCTGGACGGGGTTCGGCTCTGGGGTGATGGCCGCATGCTGCCCCTGGGGGACCTGCGGGAGCCCCAGACGAGCGCCCGCCGGGCCCACGCCCTGGTGGTCACCCGGGCCGCCCGGGTGGAGGACCGCGCCGCCGTCCTGGCCTGGTGGGAAACGTTTGGCTCTGGTGGCCCCGTCTTCTGGATCGACTTCGCCCTGGGCGGCCTTCGACGCTGGCCCTCCGGGGAGGAAGCCCCCCTGCCTCTGCCCGGGGCCGGACCGGCCTTTGCCTGGTGCGGATTGGGCCACCCGGAAGCTTTTTATGCGGACCTCCTCCTGGCCGGCCAGACCTGGGTGGGCAACCACAGCCTCCCGGATCACCGGGCTCCTTCCACCGTGGACCTCCGCCGCTTCCTGTTCCGTGCCCGGGCCGAGGGCGCCGAATGGCTAGTCTGCACGGCGAAGGACTCCGTAAAACTCGGCCCCGAGCATGCGGCAGTGCTGGACCTGCCCCTCTGGGTGGCGGAGCAGACAACGGTGGGTGGCAGTGAGCTGCTGGCCTGGGTGCTCGCCCGCCTGGAGCAGATTACCCGCCAGTAATGAATTCCCATCCTTCCCTGCAACCGCAGGGGAGGCTATGCTTGCGACCAACTATCCCCTTCCACCTTTCGCCTCCAAGGAGGAACCATGATCAGACAAACCGCAATCGGAATGATGCTGCTCGCGGCCAGTGGCCTGAGCGCAGCTGACACCGTCAAGATCGCCCTCACCGGCCCCTTCAGCGGCGGCTCCGCGCCCATGGGCGTGTCCGCTCGGGACGGCTCCAAGCTCGCCATCGCCGAGATCAATGCGGCGGGCGGCATCCAGGTGGGCGCCAAGAAGATGAAGATCGAGATCATCGAGCGCGATGACGAGGCCAAGAACGAGCGCGGCGCCCTCATCGCCCAGGAGCTGGCCGCCATGAGCGACCTCTCCGGCGTCATCGGCACCGTGAACACCGGCGTCTGCATGGCTGGTGACAAGCACCTGATGGAAAAGGGCGTCACCAAGATCATCTGCCCCGCTGCAGGCTCCGCCTCCATGACCCAGTGGAGCAAGGCCGGCGTCAAGGACCTCTCCATCTTCCGCTTCGCCGCCCATGACGGCATCCAGGCCGCCATGGTGGTCGAGGAAGCCATCAACCGGAAGTTCACCAAGGTGGCCGTGGTCTTCGACTCCACCAACTACGGCGTCTCCGGCCGCGACGACATGCTGGATCAGATCAAGAAGCAGGGCAACAAGCTCGAGGTGGTGGCCCAGGAGAAGTTCAACATCGGCGACAAGGACATGACCGCCCAGCTGCTGCGGGCCAAGTCTGCAGGCGCCCAGGCCATCCTGATCTGGGGCATCGGCCCTGAGCTGGCCGCCGTCTCCAATGGCATGGCCAAGATCGGCATCAAGGCTCCCCTCATCGGCGGCTGGACGCTCTCCATGTCCAACTTCATCGACAACGCCGGCAAGAACGGCAACGGCACCCTCATGCCCCAGACCTTCATCGAAGAGCCCATCACCCCCAAGGCCAAGAGCTTCATCGATGGCTACCACAAGACCTACAAGGTGGACCGCATCCCCTCCCCCGTGGCTGCTGCCCAGGGCTACGACAGCGTCTACCTCATGGCCGCCGCCATCAAGCAGGCCGGCTCCACGGACACCAAGAAGATCAAGGAAGCCCTGGAAGACCTGAAAGAGCCCGTGAAGGGTGTCATCGCCACCTGGAACCACCCCTTCACCAAGTGGGATCCCGCGGACGTGACGACTCACGAGGCCTTCCGCCGCGAGCAGACGGTCATGGGCATGGTCAAGGACGGCAAGGTGGTCTTCGGCAACGACGCCGACCGCGCCCGCCTCATCAAGTCGGCCACCACGGCGACGCCTGCCAAGACCGCAGCCCCTAAGGCCAAGAAGAAGTAGCTTTCGACTCCGCCAACACGGGGGGCTTCGGCCCCCCGCGTTTTCCCTCGCTTCCAGAGGCAGGCTCCGCATGAACGCAGCGATCATTGGACAGATGGCCATCAGCGGCGCGCTGATGGGGCTGGTCTACGCCCTCATTGCCTACGGCTTCCAGCTCACCTACGCCACCAGCAAGAGCATCAACTTCGGCCAGGGCGAGCTGGTCATGCTGTCGGCCTTCTTCAGCCTCACCCTCACCAACCTGGGCCTCTCCCAGCACTGGGGCCTGGGCCTTTCCTATGGGCTGATGGTCCCCGGCGGGCTGATCTTTGGGGCCATCATGGGCCTCGTGGTCGAGCGGGCCGGCGTGCGTCTGGCCTTGGAGCAGAAGAGCGAAGGCTGGATTCTGCTCAGCATCATCCTCGGCCTGTTCTTCTTCTCGGCGGCCGAAAACATCTGGGGCCGGGATGACCGCCCCTTCCCCACTCCGATTCCGGAAGAGCCCTTCCATGTGCTGGGTCTTGCCATTGGTCCCCGAGAAGTGGCCGTAGCCGTTGGCGTCCTCGGCATCATGGGTCTCATCGAGCTGCTCAAGCGCAAGACCCTGCTGGGCAAGGCCTTCGAGGCCGTGTCCGCCGACCGCGATGCGGCCGAGTTGATGGGTATCAGCGCCACCCGCACCGTCATGCTGTCCTACGGCCTCTCCGGCTCCGTGGCAGCCCTGGCCGGCATCCTGGTTTCCCCCATCACCACCGTGGGCCCCACCATGGCCTCGGCCATCATCCTCAAGGCGTTCTCCGTGGCCGTTGTGGCGGGCCTGGACTCGGGCTTCGGCGTGGTCCTCGTGGGCATGTTCCTGGGGGCCCTGGAGAGCCTGGCGAGCTTCTACCTGGGCAGCGGCTGGCGCGAAGCCCCTGGCTTGGTCTTGCTGATCCTGGCCCTGGCCCTGCGGCCCACGGGCGTGTTCGGCAAAGCCACGATTCGGAAAGTGTGAGGAGACGTCGATGAAACGCATCCTCCTCCTCCGCGGTGCCGAGCTTGTGGTCTTTGGCCTCCTGGCCATGATTCCCCTGCTGGTGGTAAACCCCTACGCCCTGGGCCTGCTCACGCTGCTGGCCATCTACGGCATCCTCCTCATCGGGCTGGATGTCACCGTGGGCTACCTGGGCCAGGTGAACCTCGCCCATGTGGCCTTCCTCGGCCTGGGCGCCTACACGGCCGGCCTCGTGGTCACCAAGCTGGGCCTGGGCATGGCCCCCGCCCTCCTCGCCGCACTGGCCGTCGGCTTGGTGCTGGGTGGCCTGCTGGCCCTCCCGGCCCTGCGCCTGGAAGGGCCTCAGTTCGCCCTGGCCACCCTCAGCTTCTCCGCCCTCAGCACGACGGCACTGAACGAGCTGGAGGCCCTCACCGGCGGCGCCCAGGGCCTCAGCTTGAATCGTCCTCCAATCTTCGGCCATGCCCTGACGCCGCCCCTCTTCTACTGGCTCTGCATGGCCCTCCTGGCCGTGGTGTGGATGCTCATGCGGAACCTGCTGGCCTCCCAGTGGGGACGGGCCTTTGAGGCCCTCCGGGACAGCCCCATCGCGACGGACGCCATGGGTGTGGGCACCTACCGGCACAAGGTGGCGGCCTTCGCCCTGGGCTCGGGCCTGGGCGGCCTGGCCGGCGGCCTCTATGCCTTCAACTTCCAGTACCTCCAGCCCCAGAGCTTCACCTACGACCTGATGATCATCCTGCTGCTGGGCGTGGTGCTGGGGGGCCGCAAGAGCCTCTGGGGCGCCTTCGTCGGGGCCTCGGTCATCGTCCTCCTGCCCAACCTGCTGTCGAACCGCCTCCTCTTCCAGATCTTCTCTGGCCTGGGCTTCGCAGCGGCCCTGGCGGCGGGCCTGCAGGGCCTCTACCGAAAGACCACCCGCCCCTTCCAGGCCCTCGCACCGGTGGTGGCCATGGGCATCCTGGTGGTGGGCGGACTCCTGGTGGAGAACACCGAGGACTGGCGCAAGGCCATCTTCTCGCTGATGCTCTTCTCCGTCGTGGTGGGCCTGCCCGAGGGCCTCATGGGCTTTACGGCCATCTTCCTGGCCAAGCTCTTCCGCGTGCCCCATGCCCCCCTGCCCGAGCCCGCCAACATCGATGCGGTCCTGCCCCTGCGGCCCTCGGATGGCACCCCCCTGCTCGTCATCGACGACCTCAAGCGCTACTTCGGCGGTGTGAAGGCCGTGGACGGCCTGACCATGACGGTCCGCTCCGGCAGCATCCACGGCCTCATCGGCCCCAACGGCTCCGGCAAGAGCACCGTCGTGAATGTGATCTCCGGGCTCTACACCCCCACCGACGGCACCATCGCCCTGCGTGGCGTGGTGCTGCCCTCCGGCAGCCTCTTCCGGGTGGCCCAGGCCGGGGTGGCCCGCACCTTCCAGAACCTCCAGCTCTTCGGTGAGCTCACGGCCCTGGAGAACATCCTGGTGGCCCTCAAGGGTGTCTACCAGAGCTCCCTGCCCATGGTGCTCTTCGGCTTGGCCAGGGGCGAGGAGCGTCGGGCCCAGGCCGAAGCCCTGGCCCTCCTGGAGCTCATCGGTCTGCGCGACCAGGCCCTCACCAAGGCCAAGGACCTCACCTACGGCGCCCAGCGCTTCCTCGAGATCGCCCGAGCCCTGGCCCGCAAGCCCGACCTGCTCATCCTGGACGAGCCCGCCGCCGGCCTGGCCCACCCGGACATGCTCCAGCAGATCGCCATCATCCAGAAGATCCACCAGCGGGGCGTCTCCATCATCCTCATCGAGCACCACATGGATGTGGTCAGCGAGCTCTGCGACATGGTGACGGTGCTGGACGGCGGCAGGATCATCGCCGAGGGCACACCGGAAGAGGTCAAGCGCCACCCCAAGGTGGTGGAGGCCTACCTCGGCCAGCCCCCAGAACCCCAACTCGACGGCGGCCCTGCGCCGCAGCCCGCCTAAGGAGGCTCCCATGCTGCTGGTGGAAGATCTCCATGCGGGCTACGGCGCCAGCGAGGTGCTGACGGGCACCACCCTGGCGGTCAAACAGGGCACCGTGGTGGCCCTCATCGGCGCCAATGGCGCCGGCAAAACCACCACCATGCGGGCCATCTCCGGCGGCATCCACCCCACCAAGGGCCGGGTGGTGCTGGATGGCAAGGAAGTGCAGGGCCTCGACGCCTCCGCCATCGCCCGCCTGGGCCTGGCCCACTCCCCCGAGGGGCGCAAGGTCTTCGGACCGCTCTCGGTGGAGGACAACCTGCTGCTGGGAGCCTACTCCCGCCTGCCCCGCTTCCTGGGCTACCGGGCCAAGGCCAGCGCCGATCTGGACCGGGTCTACGACCTGTTCCCGAAGCTCCGGGAGCGCAGCGGCCAGGCCGCCGGCACCCTCTCCGGCGGCGAGCAGCAGATGCTCGCCATCGGCCGCGCCCTCATGGCCCGCCCCAAGGTCATGCTGCTGGATGAGCCCTCCATGGGCCTCGCTCCCGTCATCGTGCAGGAGGTCTTCCGCACCATCAGCCGCCTCAAGGCCGAGGGCATCACCCTCCTGCTGGTGGAGCAGTTCGCCAAGAGCGCCCTGGAAGTGGCTGACTACGCCTACGTCATGGAGCGCGGCCGCATCGCCGTCGAGGGCACCCCCGCCGAGCTGAGCCGCAACGAGCGCGTCATCGCCGCCTACCTGGGCTGATGGGCTGGCCCTCGGGAGGCCACCTGCGCTAGGATGGACCCCTGCCGCGGGCGTAGTTCAGTGGTAGAACGTCAGCTTCCCAAGCTGAATGTCGTCGGTTCAATCCCGATCGCCCGCTCCAAATCAATAGGCCCCCGTTGTTGGGGGCCTATTGATTTGGAGGTGGAAATGGCCGGGGTTGAAATCCCCCCGGTGTAGGCCGCCCTCTTGGGGGGCTAGACGGCGGCGGCGATGGCCTTGCCCATGTCGGAGGTGGAGGCCGTGCCGCCCATGTCGGGGGTGCGGGGACCTTCGGCCAGCACCTTCTCGATGGCCGCCATGACGGAGGCTGCAGCCTCGGGACAGCCCAGGTGGTCGAGCATCATGGCCCCGGCCCAGATCTGGCCCACGGGGTTGGCGATGCCCTTGCCGTAGATGTCCGGCGCCGACCCATGGACGGGTTCAAACATGGACGGATACTCCCGCTCGGGGTTGAGGTTCGCGCTGGGGGCGATGGCAATGGTGCCGGTGCAGGCGGGGCCCAGATCCGACAGGATGTCGCCGAAGAGGTTCGACCCCACCACCACGTCAAACCAGTGGGGGTTGCGCACGAAGTGGGCGGTGAGGATGTCCACATGGAACTGATCGACCTTCACCTCGGGATAGGCTGCCCCCATGGCCTTCACCCGCTCATCCCAGTAGGGCATGGTGATGGCGATGCCATTGGACTTGGTGGCCGAAGTGAGGTGCTTCTTCGGTCGCGACTGGGCGATGTCGAAAGCCACTTTCAGGATGCGGTCCACACCCTGGCGGGTGAAGACGCTCTGCTGCACGGCCATCTCCTGGTCCGTGCCTTCGTAGAGGCGCCCACCGATGCTGGAGTACTCGCCCTCGTTGTTCTCGCGCACCACGATGAAGTCGATGTCGCCCACCTGCCGGCCGGCCAGGGGACAGGGCACGCCGGGCATGAGCTTCACGGGCCGGAGGTTGGCGTACTGGCGGAAGCCCCGGCGGATGGGGATGAGCAGGCCCCACAGGGAGACGTGATCCGGGACGCCCGGAAAACCCACCGCACCGAGGAAGATGGCGTCGTGGTGGCGGATCTGGTCCAGGCCGTCCTCGGGCATCATGCGGCCGGTCTCCAGGTAGGTCTCGCAGGACCAGGGGAAGGCGTCCCACTGGAAGCGGAGGCCGTGCTTGGCAGCAGCCGCGTCCAGCACGCGGATGCCTTCGGGCACAACTTCCTTGCCGATGCCATCACCGGGAATCACGGCAATGCGGTAGTCACGCACGGGGACCTCCTCAGAAGAAAAACGGAGCGTGCGCCAGAGGCGCAGCTTAAAGATTACCGGAAAGTAGGAAATGGACTTCCCTGCATGCATTAAAAGAGTAAAGTATGCCCCGCAAGCCTTCCCGAGGAGGACACCCATGAGTGTTGATTCCAATTCCGGAGCGGTTCCGTCTGGAGGCCTGCCCGGCTGGCAGGGCGCCCGCCCCCTGCCCGCCCTGGCCACCCTGGCCCTGGGCCTGGTGCTCTACTTTGGGCTGCCCGGCGTGGTCCCTGTACCCGATGCCAAGGTCTTTACCGGGGTGCCGGTGGCCGCCAAGCCCGCCGCCCCTCCAGCAGCCAAGCCCGCACCCAAACCCGAAGCCAAGCCCGCAGCGGCGGCCCCGGCCAAGCCTGCGGCAGCACCTGCCGCACCGGCCAAGCCCCTGACCAAGGCCCAGCTCGCCGCCAAGGCCCAGGCCGATGACGAGGCCCGCCTGAAGGTGGAAGCCGCCGCCAAGGTCAAGGCTGACGCAGACGCCAAGGTGAAGGCCGAGGCCGATGCCAAGGCCAAGGTGGAAGCCGAGACCAAGCGCAAGGCGGACTGGGTAAAGGGCCTCCACCTCTTCGCCATCTTCGTTACCACCATCGCCGGCATCATCCTGAAGGCCCTGCCCATGGGCGCCGTGGCCATGATCGGCATCGCCGTCACGGCCCTCAGTGGCACCCTCAGCATCGCCGACTCCATGAGTGGTTTCTCAGACGTGGTGATCTGGCTCATCGTGCTGGCGTTCTTTATTTCCCGCGGCTTCATCAAGACCGGCCTCGGCGCTCGCATCGCCTATTCCTTCATGGCCCTGCTGGGCCGGCGCACCCTCGGCCTCAGCTACGGCCTGGCAGCCACGGACCTGGTGCTGGCCCCTGCCATTCCCAGCAACACGGCCCGAGGCGGTGGCATCATCATGCCCATCATGGCCTCCTTGGCCCGGGCCTACGGCAGCAACCCCGGGGATGCGAGCTCGAAGAAAATGGGAGCCTTCCTCACCCTGACGGCCTATCAGGTGAACTGCATCACCAGCGCCATGTTCCTCACGGCCATGGCCGCCAATCCCTTGGCCCAGAAGCTGGCGGGCGACCTCAAGGTGAACATCACCTGGGGTGGGTGGGCCCTGGCAGCCCTGGTCCCGGGCCTCGTGGCCCTGATCCTGGTGCCTCTGCTGATCTACAAGCTCATGCGCCCGGAGATCACCGAGACCCCCGAGGCCGTTGAGATGGCCAAGGGGCATCTCCGTGACCTGGGACCCATCCGGCGCCAGGAGTGGATGATGCTGGGTGTCTTCGTCATGCTGCTGGTGCTCTGGATCTTCGCCAAGCAGCTGGGGGACATCAACGCCACCACCTCCGCCCTGGCGGGCTTGGCGGTGCTGCTGCTCACGGGTGTCCTCAACTGGGAGGACATCAAGGCCGAGACCGGCGCCTGGGACACCCTGGTGTGGTTCGCCGCCCTGGTGATGATGGCCAGCTTCCTCAACAAGCTGGGCATGGTGCCCTGGTTCAGCAAGACCATGGGCGGCATGGTGGCCGGTCACGGCTGGCTGTTCGCCTTCCTGGTGCTGGCGCTGGTGTACTTCTACAGCCACTACTTCTTCGCCAGCAACACGGCCCATGTGGCCTCCATGTATGCGGCGTTCCTCGGCGTCTCCATCGTCGCCGGCGCTCCCCCGGTGCTGGCCGCCCTGGTGCTGGCCTTCTTCAGCAACCTGTTCGCCGGCATGACGCACTACGGGACGGGACCAGCGCCGGTGCTCTTCGGCACAGGCTATGTGGAGCTGGGTACCTGGTGGCGCATGGGCCTGCTCATCAGCGTCGTGAACATCGTCATCTGGGTGGGCGTCGGCGGTCTGTGGTGGAAGTTCCTGGGCCTCTGGTAGGCTCCCGCAACACAGAGAAAAGCCCCGCCGCAAGGTGGGGCTTTTCTCTGTGCGGCGCGGAGGTCGCGAAGCCGCTCCTGTCCTTGTTTCCAGCGAGTCCAGAGGGGGATGCGGTTAGGATGACTGGATTCGGATGCCCGCTTGAACACCCTCCCCTTCCACCTGGTCACCCTCACGCACCCCGCCTGGGAGGAGGCCCTGGCCTGCGCCCGCGGCCTGGGCGACGACGCCCTGCCCGAGCTACGCCTGGACCTCTTTCCCGACCTGGACCCCGAGGCCCTGGTGGATGCCCTGCGCCGGCGCTGCCTGGTCACCTGCCGCCGGGTGTCCGAAGGTGGGCGCTGGCCCGATGCCGATGAGCCCGGCCGCATCGCCCGTCTGGTCCAGGCTCTCAAGGGCAAGCCCCAGTGGCTGGACCTGGAGTGGGATCTGCCCATTCCTCCCGAGCTCCAGACCGCCCGCACCTACCTGCGTCTGCTCCGCTCTGTGCATGTCGCCCCCGGCGTCTTCGACCTGGAGGACCGCCTGCAGAACCTGCCCGAGGGCGAGGCCTTCAAGTGGGTGGGCTGGGCCGGCAGCCTGGCCGATGGGGGCCGCCTGCGGGGGCCGCTGGCCTGGGCCCGGGATCGCGGCATCCCCCTCGCCGCCTTCCTTATGGGACCCAAGGGCCTGGCTACCCGTGCCCTGCAAGCCGCCTGGGGCGGCGCCTTCACCTACGCCGCGCCGGACGATGGGCCCCCGGCCGCACCGGGCCAGCTGCCCCTCGCCCTGCTCCGGGAGTGGCGCTGCGCCCGTCTTCACGGGGGCTTCAGCCTCTGCGGCGTCATCGGCGATCCCGTCCTGCACTCCCGGGGCCCGGCCTTCCACAATCCCCGCTTCCAGCGGGCCCTGAAGGACCTGATCTACCTGCCCCTGCTCTCCGGCGATGCCCAGGAGGCCGTGGCAGCCCTGGAGGCCCTCGGGGTTCTGGGGCTCAGCATCACGGCCCCCCTGAAGCTCGCCCTGCCCCAGGCCCTCGGACTGGAAGGCCCCCTGAACACGCTCTGGCGGCGCACGCCCGGCGCGCCCTGGCAGGGTGCGAATACCGATGCCGAGGCCTTCCAGGCGGCCCTGGCTGACCTGGAACCCGGACCGGTGCTGGTCCTGGGGGATGGCGGGGTGGGCCGCACCACCCGCACCCTCCTGAAAGCCGCCGGACGCACGGTCCTGCAGGCCTCCCGCCGCAGCGCCCTGACCCCGGAAGCCGTGGCGGCCTTTGGCCCTGTAGGCCTGGTGCAGGCCACCAGCCTGGGCATGGCTGCGGAAGATCCGGCCCCCTTCCCCGACCTCCTGACGGCGGCCCGCCCCACCGCCCACTGGGCCGTGGAGTGGATCTACAAGGAGGACACCGCCTTCGCCCTCTGGGCCCGCCAAGCCGGCCTGCAGCTGGTAGCCGGAGCGGACCTCTTCGAAGCCCAGGCGGAGGCCCAGAGCCGACGGTTTATTGAAGGTTGCGGCGGGCTACCCGCTGGTAGCTGACAGCCGACAGCCGACAGCTGATAGCTTTATTGAATGCGCCTTCTGCTGGTCGAGGACAAGGACAGCTTCCGCCGCCTCCTGGCCCAGGCGCTGGAGGGGTCTGCGTGGACCGTTGAGGCCGCTGCCGATCCCCTGGAAGCACTGAGTCTGCTGGAGGCCGGCCCAGTCCAGGTGATGGTCACCGACCTCCGCCTGCCTGGCATGAGTGGCCTCGAGCTCATTCGCCGCGCCCGCCAGCTTCAGCCTTCCCTCCGCGTGGTGCTGATGTCGGCCTTTGCCGAGCCCCGGGACATCGTGGAGGCCATGCGCCTGGGCGCTGACGACTTCCTCGCCAAGCCCTTTGACCTCGACGCCTTCCTGGCCCTGCTGGACCGCCTGGGGGCCCTGGTGGGGGCGCCACCGCCGGACCCCACCGAACCCTGGGTGGCCCACAGCGGCCCCATGAAGGCCCTGGACAAGGCCCTGGGGAAGGCCGCCAGCACCACCCTGCCCGTGCTCATCCGAGGTGACCAGGGGTCCGGCCGGGCGCGCTCGGCTCGCCGCCTCCACACGCTTCGCAACCCGGCCCTGCCCTATCGCAGCCTGCCCGCCTCCGAGCTGGGGCCTGCCGGTCCTGAGCCCGGCCTCCTGGAGCTGCTCCGGGGGGGCAGCCTCTATGTGGCGGGCCTGGAGCAGCTCTCACCGCAGGCCGCTGGTCCCCTGGCGCAGGCCATGACCTCCCCCGCGGGCCAGGCCCTGACCTGGATGGGCGGCATGGCCTCGGATGCCGCCCTGCCCCCCGAGCTGGCCCATCGCCTCGACGCCCTCGAGCTTCGAGTTCCACCCCTCCGAGACCGCCGGGAGGACATCCTGGCCCTGGCCCGCCTGCTCCTGGAGCGGGGCGCCCGCCGCCTGGGCCGCACCGCCCCCTGGCTGGAGCGGGCTGCCGAGCGGCAGCTGCTGGACCACCGCTGGCCCGGCAATGTGATGGAGCTGGAAGAGGTCGTGGAACGAACCCTCCTGACCAGTCCGAGCCCGGCCATCCGCGGCTTCCCGGACCTGGGCCTGGAGAGTCGGCCCCTCTGTCTGGCTTGGCCCGAGGCAGGTTCCCTGGAGGGCATGCTCCGCGCCGTCGCCCATAGCGCCGAGCGGGACCTGCTCCAGCGGGCCCTGCTCCAGGCCCGAGGCAGCCTACCCCGCACCGCTGAGCACCTGGGGGTGAGCCTGCGCGTCCTCACCCAGCGCTTGCGGGACCAGGGCATCCCCCTGGAAGATGGCTCCTCCCCTCCCACTGGGATGACCCCATGACCGAGACCAGCCAGCGCCCACTCCCCCCAGGCCCTGCCCCGGAGGCGGTGCGCCATGCCGCCCAAGCCGGGCTGACCGCCCTCCAGGCCGTGGTGGTGGGGAAGGATGCCCAGGTACGCCGGGCCTTTGCCGCCATGCTCGCCGGGGGCCACGTGCTGCTGGAGGACCTGCCCGGCGTGGGCAAGACCACCCTGGCCAAGGGGCTGTCCCGCATCCTGGGCGGCACCTTCCAGCGGGTCCAGGGCACCAACGATCTGCTGCCCTCAGATCTCCTGGGCGTCCACCTCTGGGATGCCCAAACCCAGGCCTTCCGCTTTCAGCCCGGCCCCATTTTCTGCCAGGTGCTCCTGCTGGACGAGCTCAACCGCATCGGCCCCAAGACCCAGAGCGCCATGATGGAGGCCATGGTGGAGGGTCAGGTCACCCTGGACCGCAGCACCCATACCCTGCCGGAGCCGTTCTTCGTGATTGCCACCCAGAACCCCCTGGATCACGCCGGCACCTTCCCCCTGCCCGAGAGCCAGCTGGACCGGTTTTCCTGCACCGTCCACCTGGGCTACCCGGACCGGGCGGCCGAGCGCCGCATCCTGAAGGAAGAAGCCGGCGCCAGTCGCCTGGATACCCTGGCCCCGGCCATGCCCCTGGAGGGGTGGCTGCTGGCGCGGGCGGCGGTGCGGGGCGTGACCACCGGAGACGCTGTGCTGGACTACGTGGAGCGGGTGGTGGAGCGGGTTCGCGCCAGCGGGGCCTTCTGCTCCACCCGCGCCGCCAAGCACTGGCTGGGGCTGGCCCAGGCCGAGGCCTGGCTGGCCGGGCGAAGCTTCGTCACGCCGGACGACTTGCAGCAGACTCTGGCCGACACCCTGGCCCACCGGGGTAGCCTGGATGACCGCCGCCTCAGCCGCAGCGAGCGCCGGGACCAGCTGGCCAAGGTCCTCCACGACGTGCCCGTGGGGTGGGCCCCATGATCGAAGTCCCCCTCCAGAACCCCCAGCCCTCCATGGGAGCCCTCCTCCGCCAGGCCCGGGAAGCCCGCGGCCTGACCCGGGAAGCGCTGGCCCAGGACCTCAGCCTGCCCCTCCGCCACGTTGTGGCCATTGAAGACGACGCCTGGGAGTTACTCCCCCCGGGGCGGATCCGGCCCCTGGCCCGCCAGATGGCGGAACGTCTCGGCACGACCATCGACTTCGGAACCAGCTCCCACCGGGTGGTGCCCGGTGCCCCGGAGCCCCCGCCCCCGCCGGATCCCCGCCGGGAGCGCCAGGAGCAGATCGTCATGGTCGGGCTGATGGTGGCCTCCGTAGCCATCGGCCTCTGGCTGGTGGTGCCGGGCCCCTCCCTGGGCCGCCGTCCCACCCCGGCCCGCAACCTGACCGTGGGCCGACCGCCCCTGCCACCCCCGCCCCAGCCCACGGCCTCGCCCTATCCGGTGCTGGGTGAGTACTTGCCCGAAGCGCCCCTGAACGACCAAGGCGCCCTGCTGACCCTCCGGGCCATGGACGCCTGTGGGGTGCGCATCGAGTACCTGGAAGGGGGCCTGCCGCCCCTGGAGAAGACCCTCCAGGTGTCCGACCCCCTGCGCCTCCGGGTGAAGGGTGCTTTTGTGCTCACCCTCTCCAATGCTGGCGTGGCCTTCCTCGATGTCGCAGGACGGCGGATCCGCCACGGCCAGCACGAAGGGGAGCCCTGGACGGGTCGCTTCGATGCTGAAGGCAAGTGGCTGCGACCCGCGCCCACGCCAGAGCCGGACGAGCCCCCGCTCCCGGATGACGAGGACGAAGCCCCATGAGCCTGCATCCCCTCGTTGACCGCTACCTCAAGGGCACCCTCCCCGAACCCGTCGCCCAGGCCCTGGTGGGGGGGCGTCTGCCGGTCCCCACCCCGGACCTGCTGCAGGCCTTGGCCCATGCGGTCCTCACGGAGTCCTTGCAAGCCAAGGCGGCCGTAGAAACGCTCAAGACCCTGCCGGAGTCCCTCCTCTCCGGAATCCTGGACCAGCCCATCCAGCCCCCGGCCCCCCTGCAGCTGGTGCTCTGCCATCGCCCAGAGCCAGCCGTCCTGGAAGCGGCCCTGCTGAACCCGGCCCTGACCGCAGAGATCGTCGAGGCTTCGATACCCAGTCTGCCGGGAAGCGTGCTGGAGATCGTGGTCAACAACCAGGTGCTGTGGATGGAGCGCCCACACATCCTTGACCTGCTGGAGGAGCACCCCGAGGGCGACTACACCATCAAGCGGCGCATCAATGAGTTCCGCTTCGAGGTGCTGCGCCTCATTCCGGAAGAGGTCAAGCGGGAGCGCCTCGAGATCATCGCCGAGGTGGAAGCCGGCCGCCTGGATCGGGCCTGGGCGGAGCTGCCCCTGCCCATGACCCCCACGCCGGAGGAAGCCGAGGCCGAGTACGAGACGGAAGAGATGGCGGCCGAGCGACGGCTGCTGGCGCTGCGGCCGCCCCTGGGCGAGGATGGCGAGGAGATCAACCTCACCATCACCCAGCGAGTGACCCGCCTCAGCACCAACCAGAAGATCATGCTGGCCATCAAGGGCGGGAAGGAGGAGCGCACCCTCCTGATCCGCGAAGCCAACCGCCTGGTGCAGGTCAACGTCCTCCGCAATGGCCGCATCACCGAGGGCGAGGTGGCCCATATCGCCCAGATGCGCACCATCAACGAGGAAGTGCTCCGCATCATCTCCAACAGCCGGGAGTGGATGAAGAAGTACCCCATCACCAAGTCGCTGGTGCTGAACCCGCGCACCCCCCTGCCCGTGGCCATGACCCACTTCAAGCGCCTGTTCGAGAGCGACCTCAAGCTGCTGATGAAAGACCGCAACGTGGCCGACCTGCTCCGCCGCGAGGCCAAGCGCCTGGTGGAGATGAAGGCCCAGGGCAAGGGCTAGGAATCAGCCGCTGCGCCGCTTGGCCGCCTGCCAGGCGGCCTCCATCTGGTCGAGGGTGCGGGCTTCCCAGCCGCCATTGGCCCGGGTGTCGTCCTCAACGGCCGCGAACCGCGTGCGGAACCGCAGCATCTGGCGGCGCAGGGCGACATCGGGATCCACGCCCTTCTTGCGAGCCCACTGCATGAGGCTGAACAGCACGTCGCCGAACTCCTCCTCCACCCGCACGGGATCGGACTCGGCCTGCAGCTCAGCCACCTCCTC
>CAITBU010000028.1 GCA_903890595.1 uncultured Holophagaceae bacterium
GCCGTCAGTGCTCCGGCGGCGTCTGGCTGAACTGGGCGTCGATCTCGGAGCGGAGCTGCTCGGCGTCGTGCAGGAGGGAGGCTCCGCCGATGCCGCCGCCAGCCTCGCGCAGGTGGCGCACCAGGCGCTCGGCGAAGTCCAGGGTGATGTGGAGCTGAGGGGCAGTCGTGCTGGGCATGGGGCCTCCCGGGTGGCCAGAGATCCCAACGATAGGTCTAAAACTCATTGACGCCAGAAAATATTTAATAAAAAATCGAGGTCTTCTGAGGTTCTGGTGGCACCACGGTCAGGACTCGCCGCCGTAGACTCCGCTCAGCACTTCGGTCCGGTCGGAGATCCGGTAGGCCTGTCCCCAGGTGTCCGCCGCCTGGGCAGCGGCCTCGGGCGTTTCAAAGAGGCGGGGTTGGTGGGAGAAGGCGTCAACAGGGACGAGTTCCTCAACCGTGCGCAGGTCCGGGTAGAGGTAGGTAACCACAGCGACCCAGCGTCCCGGGGCTTGGTGGGCGGGTCGCGCAGAGCCTGTGCTGGTGGCGGGGAACATGGTGGGTTCCCTCCTGGGTGCGCCCGGGCGGGCAGCCATTGGATGCCTCAAAGGGCGAAATCCACACCCACTGACTTTCCTGCCTCAATCAGCTGCTCCCAAGTAGTGGTGTCGATGGGGATGCCCTCGGCCCGGCGCTGGGCGCGGTGGGCCAGCTCGGGCTCGCCGGCCACCAGCACCGGCAGGTCCGGGTCGGCGGGGGGCGAGGCCTTGACGTGGTCGATGGCGGCCGCCACCTGGGCCTCCAGCCCGGCGGCACCCGGTAGCTGCGCCGGGTCGATGAAGATGGACAGCATGTTGTTGGTGATGCGGTCCTTCTCATAGGGGACCGTGGACACGGTGCCACCCCCGGTGAAGGCCCCAGCCAGCAGCTCGCAGAGGAAGGCCAGGCCGTAGCCCTTGTGCAGGCCGAAGGGCAGGATGGCGCCCCGGGGATCCGTGTACATCACGGCGGGGTCCGTGGTGCCTTGGCCGGTGGCGTCAATGAGCGTGCCCTCAGGCAGGGTCTCACCCTTGTTGAGGGCCACCCTTACCTTGCCCAGGGCCACCAGGCTGGTGGCGAAGTCCAACACCACGGCCGGGTGATCGGCCGCCGCCGGCACTGCCACGCAGAAGGGGTTGGTGGCAAACCGGGCGTCGCTGCCCCGGAAGGGGGCGACCATGGGCGCATGGCCCACCACGTTCACGAAGTGGATGGAGGCGAGGCCCTGCGCCGCCGCCTGCTCGGCGTAGGTGCCGATGCGGCCGATGTGGAAGGCCCCCCGGAGCGCCACCATGGCGATGCCCATGGTCTTCGCACGAGCCATGCCCAGCGCCGTACCCGCCTTCGCCACCACCTGACCGAAGCCATTCTGCCCATCCACCGAGAGGATGGCCCCGCCCGCATCCTCCACCGCAGCCTGCGCCTTGGGATCCAGTAGCCCAGCAGCGATCGCCCGGACATAGTGCGGCAGCATGCCCACCCCATGGCTGTCGTGCCCCGACAGGTTCGAGTCCACCAGATGATCGGCCACCGTGCAGGCGTCGTCTTCGCTGGCCCCAGCCCCCACCAAGAGGCGGGCCGCGGCAAGGCGCAGGGGTTGGTGCTGGACCAGCTTCATGGGGACCCTCCGGAGGCACGGGAACGCCTATGAGCCTACTTGGTTACCGAGCAGAGACCACGGAGAAGGGGCACCACGGAGACCACCAAGCCCAAAACCCCGGCCCTTCTCCGCTCTCCTCCGCTCCTCCGTTGTCCTCCGCTTCCCTTCAGTTCCTTTCATCCTTCCCTTGACCAACCCGCAGGCCTGGGATCCTCTGGAAGCAGACCTGTCCCAACACCGACCGCTCGCTCCCTGAGGCCCCACCATGACTGCCACCGACGCCCAGAGTCCCCGCGCCTACTGGCTGGTGACGCTGGTGGCGGCGGCCATCCTCATGGTCACCATGGGGGCGCGGCAGTCCCAGGGACTCTTCGTGGCGCCGCTCAACGCAGCCACCGGCCTGGGGGTCGTGAGCATCTCCCTGGCCATGGCCATCGGGCAGTTCGTCTGGGGGGCGGTGCAGCCCTTCGCCGGGGCCATTGCCGACCGCCACGGACCCGCCCGGGTGCTGGCGGCGGGCCTGCTGTTGCTGGCCATCGGCACCGCCCTCACCCCCTTCATGCACACGTCCTGGGGGCTGATCCTCAGCCTGGGCCTCCTGTCGGCGGCAGGGTCGGGGGCGGGCAGTTTCTCTGTGCTCATCGGCGCCTCGGCCCAGCGCCTGCCTGCCGAGAAGCGAGGCATGGCCACGGGCATCATCAACGCCGGTGGCTCCTTTGGGCAGTTCGTGTTCGCACCGCTGATCCAGAAGCTCCTCCTGGTGCTGGGGTGGGTGGGCGCCATGGGCTCCGTGGCGGTGATGGTTCTGGCCACGCTGCCCCTGACCGCAGTCCTCCGCCGCCAGCCTGCCCAGGCGCCCGTGCACTTCGGCCCCGAGGACAAGGGCGTCTGGGCGGCGGTGGTCCACGCCCTGGGGGATCGCAGCTACCTGCTGCTCCACGCGGGCTTCTTTACCTGCGGCTTCCACATCGCCTTCCTGGTCACCCACCTGCCGGGCGAGGTCACCCTCTGCGGCCTGCCGCCCCAGGTGGCCAGCTGGTCCCTGGCCATCATCGGCCTGGCCAACATCGCTGGCAGCCTGTTTGCCGGGTGGTGCGTCCAGCGCTACCGCAGCAAGTTCCTCCTGTTCTGGATGTATGGCCTGCGGGCCGTGATGATTGCCGTCTATCTGGTGGCCCCCAAGGGTGCGCTGACGTTTTACCTCTTCGCCATGGCCCTGGGCTTCACCTGGCTGGCCACGGTGCCACCCACGGCCGGCCTCGTGGGCAAGCTCTTCGGGGTGCGCTACCTGGCGACCCTGTTCGGCCTGACCCTGCTCAGCCACCAGACCGGTGCCTTCTTCGGGGCCTGGCTGGGGGGCCTCGCCATCACCCGCATGGGCAGCTACCAGTGGATGTGGTACGCCGACATCGCCCTGGCCACGGCCGCCGCCCTGGTGAACCTGCCCATCCGCGAGGCCCTGGTGCGGGCGCGGACGCAGACCACTTGAGCCCCACCTAGCCGCCATGAAGCCCACCCGCGACAGCCTCTTTGCCATCGCCTTCCTGGTCGTCCTAGTGGGGCTGGGCCTCTTCTCCCTGAGCCGCACGGGCGGGCAGGGGGGCTTGGCTCCCGGCGGGGACTTCACCCTGGCCTCGGCCCAGGGACCCGTGGCCACGCAGGGCTTCCGGGGGCGGGTGGTGCTGGTGTTCTTCGGGTACCTGGGCTGTCCCGATGTGTGCCCCAAGGCCCTGGGCGCCCAGGGTGCCGCCTTCCGTCTCCTCACGCCCCAGGAGCGCAGCAGGGTCGCGGGTCTGTTCATCTCCCTGGACCCGGAGCGGGACACCCCGGCGGCGGTGCAGGCGTGCGCCCAGGCCTTCCATCCCCAGATCCAGGGCCTCACGGGACCGGTGCCGGAGGTCGCCGAGGTGGCCCGCCGCTACGGCGTGCTGTTCTCCCGCACAGGCACCGACAGTGCCGGGCGCTACGCCGTGGACCACACCTCCGACACCTTCGTCCTCGCCCCCGACGGCCGCCTGGTGGCCCGCCTCCCGGCCAGCACCCCACCCGAAGCCATCGCCGCTGAGCTGCGCCACTGGCTGCGCTGAGAGCCTCGCTGGAACCAGGCACTGGGGTGGAATGCCGGGCGTCACGTTTGCGGCGCTGAACTCAGGTGGCCTACCCATGCACTGCATACTGCAATGCGGGAGTCCTCCATGAAGTACTTCGTGCGGAAGGCTACACCGGGAGTTGCTTCGAGCACCCTCTCCCTGGACCTGCGCACGATCCTGGACTCCATCAACGATGGCGTCTTCACCGTGGATGACGACTTCCGCATCACGTCCTTCAACCGGGCCGCTGCCGAGATCATCGGCATCACCCCGGAAGAAGCCCTGGGCCAGCAGTGCTGGAAGGTCTTCAACGCCGACATCTGCGAGGGCTCCTGCGCCCTCAAGGAGACCATGGCCACGGGCTCGCCGCTGGTGAACAAGCATGTGAACATCCACACTTCCTTGCGCAAGAAGGTGTCCATCAGCGTAAGCACCGCCCTGCTGCGCAACCAGGAGGGCAAGGTGGTGGGCGGGGTCGAGTCCTTCCGCGACCTGACCCTGGTGGAGGAGCTGCGCAAGGCCGTTGAAGGGCGTGCCAGCTTCCAACACATGACCTCCGCCAACCACCAGATGTGGGAGATCTTCAAGCTCATGCCCCTCATCGCCCAGAGCGACAGCACGGTGCTGATCCACGGCGAGAGCGGCACCGGCAAGGAGCTCATGGCCCGGGCCATCCACGACCTCAGCGCCCGGGCCCGCAAGCCCCTGGTGACCCTCAACTGCGGGGCCCTGCCCGACACGCTGCTGGAAGCGGAGCTCTTCGGCCACAAGGCCGGGGCCTTCACGGATGCCAAGCGGGACCGCAAGGGACGCATCGCCGCGGCTGAAGGCGGGACGCTGTTCCTGGATGAAGTGGGCGACATCTCGCCGGCCCTCCAGGTCCGCCTCCTGCGCATCATCCAGGAGCGCACCTACGAGCCGCTGGGATCGAGCGACTCGGTAAAAGCCAACGTCCGCTTTCTGGCCGCCACCCACCGGGACCTCCGCACCGAGGTCAGGGAAGGGCGCTTCCGCGAGGACCTCTTCTACCGCCTGAACGTCATGCAGATTGCAATACCCCCCCTGCGGGAGCGCAAGGAAGACATCCCCGCCCTGGCCCGCCGCTTCCTGGACCGCCAGACGACCCTCCATGGCAAGCAGATCCAGGGCTTTAGCCCCGAAGCCATGGACCGTCTGATGCGCCACAGCTGGCCTGGCAACATCCGGGAGCTGGAGAACGCCGTGGAGCACGCCTTTGTGCTCTGTCGGCAGGAGCTCATTCGCGCCACGGACTTGCCCATTGGCATCCAGGGGGAGCCATCAGGGGCTCTTGATGAGGCTGGAACTTTAATGGGCAAAGATTTGCGTAGCCAGGAGTTGGCTGCGATTCAGGCCGCCCTGGAGCACCACGCCGGGAACCGAACCGCCGCTGCCCGGGAGCTGGGCATTCATCCCACCACCCTGTGGCGGAAACTCCGGCGCACCTGAGGTCAACCCCTGCAATGTGCATGGTTTCAGGTCTCGTCTTGCATTGCAGAATGCAGTGAAAATTTTTGAACCCGGACAGTTCATACGCTGTAAACATCGTTCTAATAATTACTTAAACAACTTGGCTCCACAATTGCACTAGAGGCTATGCGCTGGAGCAACCCTCTGGCCTCCAGTGAAGCAGGACCCGGACCCTTCAGTCGTCCAGTCCCCTACGAGCCCGGAAGATCCATGCGGAGGGTCCTCAGTGACCGCAGCCCTGGGTCTGCCCCCTCCACCCCTCAACACTGCCCCAGGTGCCTCCGCCACGGTCGGCTGAGGTCGGTCTGCCCGCCGGGCAGCCAGGGGCCTCCACCCCCTCGGGAGGATGCCATGCGAACCCTTGGATTCCAGCGAGTGCTGCACAGCCTTCTGGTCGGCCTGGCCAGTGCCGGACTGGCCTTGGCGGCCCCTCTGGCACCGAAAGAAGGCCGCATCAGCGTGGCCGTGGCGGTCACTGACCTGGAGCCCATCGTGCGGGCCGTGGGCGGCGCCCAGGTCGAAACCGTGAACGTCTTCAAGGGCTGCATCCTGCGGAAGGACCTCCAGGTGGAGCCCAGTGCCAAAGCCAGGCTGCTCGCTGCCGAGGCCATCGTCTGGACGGGCTTCCTGAACGAGTCTGCTGCCATCGCCGAAGCGCTCCGGGGCAGTGCCAACCATGCTTCCAGGCTTGAGCCGAAGTGGCTGGACGTCTCCAAGGGGGCCATGCGGACCAACCTACCCACCTCCACCTGCAGTGGCTACGTGGACCCGGCCTATGCCGATGGCGACCCCTTCTTCTGGCTGAACCCAGCCAACGGCGGGCTCATGGCCCGCAACATCGCCCGTGGCCTGGGGGAGCTTCGCCCGGGCAGCAGGGCCTTCTTCATGGCCAATGCGGAGGCCTTCGAGAAGGCCCTGGCCAGTGACATTGCCCGCTGGAAGGTGGCCCTCAAGCCCCTGCAGGGGGTGCGGGTGTTCGCCGCCCAGTGCGGCTGGCAGAACTTCTCAGCATTGGGTGGTCCCTCCTTCGTGGTCTGCAAGGGGACGCCGGATGAGCAGCCCAGCCCCAAGGCCCTCCTACTCCACATCCGGGCCATGAAGGCCGCGCTGATCCTGGTGGACCCCAACACGCCACCGGACTACGTCGAAGCCTTCCGGGAGCACTCGAAGCTGAAAGTCGTTGAGGTTCCTTCCTCCATCGAGGGCATCCGGGGTGCCACCACCTACAGCGCCCTCTTCGAGAACCTTGTGAAGTCGCTCCGCCTGGCCAGTCGCTGACCCCAACCTCGAGGTGGACCTTGATCGACTTCAGGCAGGACACCAGCGGAGAGCGAGGCCCGCTCCCGCCCGTGGTCTTCACCATCCAGCCCATCGGGATCGTCCACGCCGCGCCCCGGCGGGCGGCCCGGCCTCAGAAATACTTTGTCCCCAAGGGACGGGCTGCCCTGGAGCTGTTCCGCCCCTACATCGCGGGCCTCCAGGGCCTCTACGAGGGGCTGGACCTCTGGGTGCTCATCTACCACCCGCTCTCTGCGCCAGTGCTCGGCGAGCGGGGGCAGGGGAGCCAGGCTCATGTCGGTGTGTTTGCCAGCACCACCCTTGAGCGTCCCAATCCCATCGAGTTCCTGCGGGCCAAGGTCCTGACCCTGGACCCTGCGCAGGGGCTCCTGCACGTGGAAGGCCTGGATGCCGATGATGGCGCCCCCATCCTCGACATCCGCCCCGCCACCTCCCCCCGTCATCGCCTGCTCAGGGCAGGCGAAGAAATGAGCCCCCGATGAAAACAGCCACGCGCATCAACCCAACACCGTCGCCTGCCCTTCGGTGGGCCCTGCCAGCGCTCCTGGGCCTGCTCGTGCTGCTGCCGCTCCGGGCCCAGGAGCCCACAACCCCGCCGACAACCGGCCACGGCTCCTTCACCATCGTCCACGTGGCCAAGGCCCGCCGCCAGACGGCGGACCACAGCAAGTTCAAGATCCTCAAAGGCCCCTTCAAGGACAGCGATGGCCCCGCCGTGACGCGGGCCTGCCTCACCTGCCACATGAAGGCCGCCGAGCAGGTCATGGCCACGTCGCACTGGACCTGGAACGTCGCCAAGGACGGCAAGGACGGCTTCGGCAAGTCCACCCTCCTGGTGAACAACTACTGCATCTCCATCATTGGCGGCAACACCGAGGCCTGCGCCCGGTGCCACGTCGGCTATGGGTTTAAGGACAAGAGCTTTGACTTCACCAAGCAGGACAACGTGGACTGCCTGGTCTGCCACGACACCACCGGGGACTACGAGAAGGAGAAGGCCGGCTGGCCCAATCCCGGCGTGTCCCTGGCGGAGGTCGCCCAGAAGGTCGGCGCGCCCAACCTCAAGAACTGCGGCGTGTGCCACTTCTTCGGCGGGGGCGGCGACGCCACCAAGCACGGGGACCTGGATGACACCATCCTTAAGGCCCCTCGGGCTGAGGACGTGCACATGTCCAAGCAGGGCGCGGGCATGGACTGCATCGACTGCCATGCCTCGGATGCGCACAAGGTGGGCGGCCCCAACTACGTGATTCCCGCCGAGCGGCGAGAGCAGCCGAAGTTCGCCGGGGAGAGCATCTCGCGGATGTCCTGCGCGGCCTGCCACAGCGACTCGCCCCACAAGTCCTACGTCCTGAATCGCCACTACCAGAAGGTGGCCTGCCAGACCTGCCACATTCCCACCTTTGCCCGCGGCCAGCAGCCCACCAACACCTACTGGGACTGGGCCTCAGCCGGGCGACTGAAGAACGGCCGCGGCTACAAGGAAGAGGACGCGAACGGTTGGGAGACCTACAACAGCATCCACGGCGACATGATCTGGGCCCGCAATGTTCGGCCCAGCTACGTCTGGTACAACGGCAACCTGAAGTTCACCCGCCTAACCGATCGCATCAACGTGCCCGCCGATGGCCGGGTGATCCTGAATCCTGCGGAAGGCTCCTACACCGATCCCAACGCCAAGATCTGGCCCTTCAAGCAGCACGAAGGCACCCAGCCCTTCGATCCGATCCTGCAGCGCTTTGTGGCTCCCTACACCGCAGGGCCCAAGGGCTCCGGCGCCTACTGGGGCGACTGGGACTGGGACCTTGCCATCCAGAAGGGCATGGCCACCGCCGGTCTGCCCTACAGCGGCCAGCACAGCTTCGTGAAGACCGCCATGCTCTGGCCCGTCACCCACATGGTGGCCCCCAAGGAGCAGGCCCTCGCCTGCGTGGAGTGCCACCAGCGCAGTGGCCTCCTGGCCCAGGTCCCCGGCTTCTACCTGCTGGGCCGGGATCACGGCACCGGGGTCAACCTGCTCGGCTTCGGCATGATCCTCCTGACCCTCCTCGGCGTGGGCATTCACGCCGTCATCCGCACCCTCCACGGACGCCATTAGGAGCCCCCATGCGCCGCATCGTCCTCTATGAATCCTTCGAACGCTTCTGGCACTGGGCCCAGGCCCTGATCATCCTCACCATGATGCTCACGGGCTTTGAGGTCCGGGGAATTGGCCTGCACCTCTTCGGCTTCCGGCGGGCGGTGGCCCTGCACAACACCCTGGCCGTCGCCCTGGTAACCCTCATCGTGTTTGCCATCTTCTGGCACATCACCACGGGAGAGTGGCGGCAGTACATCCCCACCCGCAAGTTCCTCCGCGAGATGATTGCCTTCTACGTCACGGGCATCTTCAAGGGCGCGCCGCACCCGGTCCGCAAGCACCGCATGGCCAAGCTGAACCCCCTGCAGCGGCTCGCCTACCTGGGCTTCAAGGTCCTCATCATCCCCGTGCAGATCACCACCGGCGCCCTCTACTACCTCTATCCGAACCTCCAGCACAGCCTGGGCTGGCCCCCGGCCTCGCTCTGGTTCATCGCCGTGGTGCACACGCTGGGAGCCTTCGGCCTGGTGGCCTTCCTCATCGGCCACGTCTACCTGACGACCACAGGCCACACGCCCCTGACCAACATCAAGGCCATGCTCACGGGCTGGGAAGACATCGAAGACGATGCCTATTTCGACGAGACCTAGAACGCTGTAACCGGAGGTACTATGGGCGACCCCCTTTTTTGGCACCGTTTGCAGTTCGGTTTCACAGCCACTTACCACTACCTGTTTCCGCAGCTGACCATGGGCCTGGCGCTGGTCATCGTGATTTTGAAAGGCCTGGGGCTGAAGACCGGCGAGGCTCGCTACAGCGATGCGGCGCGCTTCTGGATACGCATCTTCGGGATCAACTTCGCCGTGGGGGTCGTGACTGGCATCCCCCTGGAGTTCCAGTTCGGCACGAACTGGGCGCGCTTCTCCCACCTCACCGGTGGCATCATCGGCCAGACCCTGGGCATGGAGGGCATGTTCGCCTTCTTCATGGAGAGCAGCTTCCTGGGTCTGCTGATCTGGGGCGAGAAGAAGCTCTCCCCCCGAGGGCACTTCGGAGCCGCCCTGGCTCTCTGGTTCGGCAGCTGGCTGTCGGGCTACTTCATTATCGCCACCAATGCTTTCATGCAGCATCCCACAGGCTTTGCTGTCGCCGCAGACGGCACGCTACAACTCACCAGCTTCTGGAGCTTCCTCCTCAACCCCTGGGCCCTGGGCCAGTACGCACACAACATGATCGCGGCGGTGGTGACAGGCTCCTTCGCGGTGGCCGCCGTTGGAGCCTACTGGACGCTCAAGGGCATTCACCCGGTGCAGGCGGATCTCAACCTCCGCACCGGCACCATCCTGGGCTTGATCTTCAGTGTCCTCGTCGCCTTCCCTACCGGTGACCTCCAGGGCAAGCTCGTGGCGAAGTACCAACCCATCGCCCTCGCCGCCATGGAAGGGCGCTTCGAGAGCGGCCCCCGGGCGGCGCTGACGCTCATTGGGCAGCCCAATGTCCCTATCCGAAAGATCGAGAACCCCATCAAGGTCCCGGCAGTGCTGAGCTTCATTGCCTACGGCACGTTCTCAAGCAACGTGCAGGGTCTCCTGGCCTTTCCCGAGGAGCTCTGGCCCCAGAACATTGAGCTGCTCTACTACAGCTTCCACATCATGGCGGGGCTGGGCACTCTCATGATCGGCCTGATGGGGCTGGCCGGCTTCCTGCTCTGGCGGGGCCGCCTGGCATCCACCCGCTCCGTGCTCTGGCTGCTGATGCTGGCGGTGCCGTTCCCCTACATCGCCACCACCGCCGGCTGGGCCGTGGCCGAGTTCGGCCGCCAGCCCTGGCTGGTCTACGGCGTCCTGCGCACCAGCCAGGGCAGCTCCCCCCTGGTGCACTCGGGCCACACGGCCTTCACCACCCTGGGCTTCGCAGGGATCTTTGTCGTGCTCTCCATGCTGTGGCTCTTCCTCATCGGACGAGAGCTTGCCCACGACCCCGATTCCCAAGCCCACTAGGAGACCATCATGGAATTCCTTTGGTTCTGGCTGGTCTCGGTGATGTTCGCCATCTACATCGTGCTGGACGGGTTTGACTTCGGGGCAGGCATCCTGCACCTCCTGGTGGCGAAGACCAATGCGGAGCGCCGCGAGGTGCTCGGTGCCATCGGCCCCTTCTGGGATGGCAATGAGGTCTGGCTGCTGGCAGGAGGCGGTTCGCTGTTCCTGGCCTTCCCAAAAGTCCTTGCCTCCGGCTTCTCCGGCTTCTATCTCGCCATGTGGCTGGTGGTCTGGTGCCTCATGCTGCGCGGCATCTCCATCGAGTTCCGCTCGCACCTGCAGGATGGCCTCTGGCGACACTTCTGGGACGGCACCTTCGCCGTAGCCAGCGTGCTGCTCCCGGTCCTCCTGGGGGCAGCCCTGGGCAATGTCCTCCGCGGTGTGCCGGTGGATGGCAGCGGGTACTTCAACATGCCCCTCTGGACCGACTTCCGCCTGGGCCCGCAGCCTGGGATTCTGGACTGGTACACCGTGCTTATCGGCGTCTTCGCCCTCGTCACCATGGCCGCGCATGGGTCGGTCTTCCTGGCGTGGAAGACGCAGGGGCCCGTCCATGACCGCGCCAAGGCCCTGGCTCCGAGGCTCTGGCTGCTGGTCCTGGTGCTGTGGGTGCTCGCCACCGCCACCACGTCCCTGGTGAATCCTGGGATTCTCACCAACTTCCCCAGGGCCCCCCTCGCCTGGCTGGCAAGCCTCTTGTTCCTGGGTGGGCTGGGCCTGGTCTTTGCGAGCCTCCGGCGCGAACAGCACCTCCTGGCCTTCCTCGGTTCCGGTGCCTTCATCTTGGGCCTCCTGGCGGCGACAGCGGCCTGTGTCTACCCCGTGATGCTCAAGTCCACCCTGAGTCCGGCCTTCGATCTGACGGCCCTCAACGCCAGCGTGGGTGGGCATAGCCTGCGTACGGGCCTGGTCTGGTGGCTGATCGGCTTCCCCATTGCCATCGGCTACGGGGCCTTCCTATTCCGCTTCCATCGGGGGAAGGTGGTAGCTGCGGAAGAGGGCGAAGGCTATTGATTGTCCAAAGACCAAGGAGTCTGGCGGATAACGCGCAAGTCGCAGCGCTTCTTCAGCCTCAAGGAGATCAGCCATGACCAAGATCGGCATCATCATCTGCGGGCGCTACCAGACCTGTGGGGGCGGGAAGTGCTTCCGCGCGGTGCGGGAGCGGCAGGGGGCCTTCGCCCGGTATCCCGCTGAGGAGAGCCTTGAGGTGGTGGGCTACGCCACCTGCGGGGGCTGCCCCGGGGGCAACGTCGAGTACGTGCCCGATGAGATGAAGCGCAATGGCGCCGAGGTGCTCCACCTGGCGACCTGCTTCGTGGTCGGCTATCCACCGTGCCCCAGCATCCGGCAGTTCCAGGCCTACATCGAGTCCGCCTACGGCCTGCCCGTGGTGATCGGCAGCCATCCCATCCCCCAGAAGTACCTGGACCGCCACGAGACGCTCCCCTTCTGGCGGGAGCAGAACCTGTTCCCGCTCATCCAGCCGCTGCTGGACGAGGCCCCGGAGGTCAAGCTCGCCTACAACTGAGCCCAGGGCGAGGCCTGGGAACAGGTCCGCGGGGTATGCTGACAGGGAAGGGCGCCTGGCTTCTCAGGCTCGCCCGCCTTCGACACCCCTGCGGGACGAAGCCTTGATGGAGCCTCCCCAGCCATGGCGCAGCGCGTCTTCCTCAGCGGTGCTACCGGGTTCATCGGGCGCCACCTCCTGCCGGCCCTGGAGCGGGAAGGCCACGAGGTCCGCTGCCTGACGCGTTCGCTGGCTTCGGCGCAGCGCCGCTGGCCAGGTCAGAACTGGGTGGCGGGGGACCTGGGCGATCCTACCACCCTGCCTGCGGCCCTGGCGGGCTGCGACGTTGCGTACTACCTGGTCCATGCCATGGGCTCCCACCAGCCGGGCTGGGCCGACGAGGAGCGCCGCTGGGCCCGGGACTTCGCCGAGGCCGCCCACGCGGCTGGCGTCCAGCGCATCGTCTACCTGGGCGGGGTGGCCCCCCAGGGCGACCCCTCGGAGCACCTGCAGGCCCGCCTCAACACGGGGGAGGTCCTCCGTGCGGGACCGGTGCCGTGCCTGGAGCTGCGGGCGGGCATGATCATCGGGGCCGGCAGCACCTCCTGGACCATCGTGCGGGACCTGGCGGCGCGCCTCCCGGCCATGGTGCTCCCCGCCTGGCTCGCCCACCGCAGCCAGCCCGTGGCGGTGGAAGAGGTCGTGGCGGCCCTGGTGGCGGGGCTCCGCGTGGACATGGCTGGGAGCACCTGGTGGGACATTCCTGGCCCCGAGGCCCTGTCCGGCACGGAGATCCTCCTGCGGGTGGCGGGCGTCCTGGGCCGCAAGCCCATCCTGCTGAAGGTCCCCCTGGTCACGCCCAAGCTCTCCGCCCACTGGATCCGCCTGGTCACCCGGGCGGACTACGGTGTGGCGCGGGAGCTGGTCGCCGGCCTCACCAGTGACCTGGTGGCCACCCGCCCCGGCTACTGGGAAGCCGCGGGCCTTGCGCCTCCCATGTCCCTGGAAAGCGCCGCCCGGCGCGCCTTCGCCGAAGAAGCGGACAGCCTCCACGGGGTGGGTCGCATGGCCGAGACCCTGGCGGGGTGGCTGACTCCGAGGGCCACCAGCGGGGGCTGAGGGGCCAGGCGTCAGGCACTAAAGGGACGAGTGCACCATCTTCCGCACGCACGCCAGGAAGGCGCTCTCCGCCGAGCCCAGGTGCCGCTGGGGGTTCCACACCAGGAAGGTGGAGATGCGGATGGGGTCGCCGGCCCAGGGCAGGGCCACGAGGCGGCCTGTGCGCAGGTCCTCGGCCACGGCCATGCGGGGCAGGGGGGCGACGCCGAGGCCCACTTCCACGCAGCGCTTGATGGTCTCGACGGTCTGGAACTCCAGGCCACTGCCCGCCTGGGCCCCCGCCGCGAAGATCTGCCGCTCGAAGTGATTGCGGTAGCTGCACCCCAGGGCCTTGAGCAGGACTGCTTCGCCCACCAGGTCCTGGGCCGTGATGCCCGCAGCTTTGGCGAGGCGGTGGGTCGGGGCACCCAGAATCAGGATCTCCTCGTCCCGCAGCTTCTCCACCGCCAGGGTCTTGGAGGGGAAGGGCTCTTCCAGCACGATGGCGCAGTCGATGGCGCCTTCCAGCACCATGCGCTTGAAGTCCCTGGCGTAGCCCGGAACGAACTGCATGCGGACCTTGGGGAACTCGGCGTTGAAGGCCTTGAGCACAGGCGGCAGCAGGTAGGTGCAGATGGACTCCGGCGCTGTGAAGCGCACGGTGCCCACCTCCGACTCGCCTTCGGTGGCGGCCATGGCTTCTTCGGTAAGGGCCAGGATGCGCTCCGCATAGACCAGGAAGCGATGCCCAGGCTCCGTGAGCGTCAGGTGGTTCCCCACGCGGTTGAAGAGCGGGTAGCCCAGCAGCTCCTCCAGCGCCTTCATCTGGGAGGTGACGCTCGACTGGGCATAGCTGAGGGTGGCGGCGGTCTTGGTGAAGCTCAAGGTGCGGGCCGCCGTGCTGAAAGTGAGGAGGGTCCGAGTGTCCACAGAGCTCCCATCGAGAATCTCGATATTTAGTATCAGTTCATTCCGTTGGTTCCGGTGGGTTCGGCAACCGAAACTAACCCATGTCGGAACACCCGGCACCCCAAGAACCCTTGCAACCACTGGCCAAGCGCCAACCCTAGGAGTCTCAGATGAGCATCACTGGCAACCCCCGAGTCTTTGTTAAGCGCGAGTGCAGCGCCCGCTTCCAGTTCGGCGGCAAGTCCTACGACAACGTCCCCGTGCTGAACCTGGGCCCCGACGGCTGCCGCATCCAGGTCCCCCGGGCCTTCATCGGCAGCCTGGTAGAGCACTCCCAGCTCGAAGGTCTGGAGCTGATCAGTCAGGCCCTCTCCATGGGTGCCACCGGCGCCAAGGTCATCCAGGTGCACAGCAACGAGTCCGGCCAGCCCGGGACCGTCGAAGCTGAGCTCCAGTTCGTGAACGCCCCTGCCGGCACCCGCGTAAACGTCATCAACTACGTGAACACCATGGCCAAGGCCAAGCCCCACTGCGTCGCCCACGACCTGGTCGGGATGCCCTAAGAGGCTGACGGGCCAGCCCCATTGGGGCCAGGTCTGCGCGAACGGCCGTGCCGGGGATGATGGGGGCTTGCCCCTCCATCATCCCCGGCTGAATGATTGGGGCGAGGGTCACTCTGATCGGAGGTTTTCGACCCAGGCGTAGAAGCTCGGCAGGGCCAGCAGGGTGAACAAGGTGCTCGTGATGAGGCCGCCCACCATGGCCACGGCGAGGGGCCGCTCCAGCTCCGACCCGCCAAACCCGAAGAGCATGGGCAGGAGCCCGAGAATGGCTGCCCCAGCGGTCATCAGCTTGGGACGGACCCGGCCCAGGCTGGCCTCGCGCAGGGCCTCCTGGAAGGGCATTCCCGTTGCTCGGAGGCCCTTCGCCTGGGTGATCAGCACCAGGCTGTTCTGCACCGCCACGCCAAAGAGCCCGATCAGCCCAACGATGGAGCTGATGTTCCAGGTCTCCCCCGAGAGCCAGAGGGCGAGCAGGGCCCCAGCAAAGGCATTGGGCAGGGTGGCCAGCACCACGAACACTTCGCGCCACTGCTTCAGGGCCAGGTAGAGCAGGGCGACCACCAGCACCATGGCCGCGCCGATGGCCAGCCAGAGGCGGCGCTGGGTCTCGCGGGCTTCCTCGATCTTGCCGCCCAGCGAGACGAAGGTTCCTTCCGGCAGCTTCGTCTTGGCCAGGGCCGACTCGATGCCCTTGGCAGCGCTGCCCAGGTCGCCATCCGTGCGGACATTCAGCCCGATGCGCCGCTGACCCCCTTCTCGGCGGATCAGAGTCGGGGTCAGGGCCTCCTGAAAGCCCACCACCTGCCCCAGGGAGATGACCCGGCCATCGTCCAGAACCATCGGAGTGTTCTTGAGGGTCTGCGGGCTCACCTGGCCATCGTTGGGGAAGTGCACGACCCGCTCGATCCGCTGGGGGCCTTCAAACCGGGCTTCGGAGGGGAGGCCCTGGAGGGCCGCCCTGAGGGTCCTGGAGACGAGCAATCGGGGCACCTCCAGGCGGCGCAGGGCCTCGTCATCGGGTACCACCCGCCAGCGCGGCATGGGTGCCGGGGTGTCGGGCGTGACGCTGCGTACCCCCGGCACTTTCTCCAGGCGCTCCTGCAGCTCCGGGAGCGCCTTCTGGAGGGCCACCAGGTCGCGGCTGAAGAGCTTTACCTGGATATCTGCAGGGGTCCCGCCGATGCCTTCCGCAATGCGTTCCTGCATGGGGGTGTTCACTTCCACGGGGAAGGGCATGGCCTCGGCCACCAGCAGGAGCTGCTTGCCGACGGCCTTCTCGTCGGCGTTGGGTTCCAGAATCACCATGATCTCGCTGTCGGTGATGGGGCAGGGGTCCTCCGTCACTTCGGCCCGGCCGCTGCGGCGGTAGACCGCATGGACACCCGGAATCACCTTCACCCGCTCGTCCAGCTGGAGGTTGGCCTGGTCCACGGCATCGAGGCTGGATTCGGCCGGCAGCTTGGAGAGCAGCATGTAGGCGCCCTCATCCAGGGCCGGCAGGAAGTTGGAGCCCAGCCGCAGCGCCAGCCAGATGCTGGGGAGGGTCACCGCAAAGGCGAGCCCCATCACCAGCGGACCATGCCCCATGGCCCAGTCCAGCGCCGGGCGGTAGATAGCCTTGATGGCCACGACCAACCTCGGTTCCTCCAGGCTGCTGCCCGGGGGCAGGAAGCGATCCACCAGGGCCGGAACCAGGGTGAAGCTGAGGATGAGGCTGATGGTCATGGCCGAGGCCACGGCCACCCCCAGGGGTGCGTAGAGCTTCCCAGCCACCCCGCCCATGGAGAGGAGGGGGATGAAGACGGCCAGGATCACCAGCACCGCCGTGAGGATCGGCACGGCCACCTCGGCGGAGGCGCGGGTCAGGGCCACGCGCCGGGGCTCCATATGATCCTGATGGTCCCGCAAGCGATGAGCCAGGTTCTCCACCATGATCACGGAGGCATCCACCAGCAGGCCAACGGCGATGGCCAGGCCACCCAGGGTCATGGCGTTCAGGCCAAGCCCCGCCAGGTACAGGGGAATGGCTGCGCCGAAGGTGGCGAGGGGCAGCACGGTCAGTACGAGCAGCGCCCCGCGCAAGCTCCCGAGCAGCACGACCAGCACCACAGCCACGAGCAGGCCGCCCAGGAGCAGGGCGAGGGTCACCCCGTTCAGGGCCTTGGTGACAAGGCGGCCCTGGTCGTAGATCACCTCCAGGAGCATGCCCTTGGGGAGCTCCTGCTTGAGCTGCCCGATGGCCGCACGGACCCCTTCGGCCACCTCCAGAGAGGCTGCGGTAGGCTGCTTCACGATCCGCAGGCTCACATCCTCGTGGCCGTCGTGCCGGGCCAATCCGCGCCGGAAGGCCGGGGCCTCGCGGACCTCGGCCAGCTCCCCCAGGGTGACGAAGCCCTTGGGCCCCTGGACGGGCAACCGCCGGACTTCCTCCGTCGTCGCCGCCAGGTTGCCCACGGTGATGAACCAGCCCTTGTCCTGGATCTCGAGAACGCCGGCCGCCAGATCCTGATGGCTCTCTTCCAGTGAGGCCATGACGCGATCCAGCCCGATGCCCAGGGTGCGCATGCGCTCCGGGATGAGCATGATGCTCAGGGACCGCTCCTGCCCCCCCAGACGCTCGACCCGCGCCACGCCTGCCACGGCCTGAAGGCGTGGCACCAGCACCTGCTCCGCGTGGTCGCGTAGCTTTAGGGGATCGATCTTCTCGCCCTCCAGGACCACTTCCATCAGCTCCTGGAGCCGCCCCGAGGCGCTGGACAGGAGGGGCGGACGGGTGCCCGCCGGGAAGCCCCCCATGACCGTCCCCAGGCGCTCGGCCACCAGCTGGCGCGCCCGCCAGGGATCGGTGTCGCTCTCGAAGGTGACGACCACCTGGAGCAGCTCTGGCAGCACCTGGGAGGTGACCCGGCGGACCCCGGGCATGCCCCCCAGCGCCTGCTCCGTGGGCTGCGCCACGGACAGCTCAAGCTCCGTCGTTGATCGCCCAGGGCTTTGGATGAGCACCGACAGCACGGGTAGGCTCATGTCCGGGAACAGGTCCCGCTTCAGGTTGAAGAAGGCGAAGACGCCTGCCACCGCCCAGACGAGGGACAGGGCAAACACCCAGCCGCGCCGGGGGAGAATCCAGTCAAACCAGCGGCGGACCAGAGACCGGTGTTCGGTTCGCTCAGTGCCCATGACCACCCCCTTCGGCGGGCTCGGAGCGCTTCTGCTGGAGGGACTTCAGCAGATAGGCGCCTTCGGCCACCACGGTCTCGCCTGGCTTTACCCCTTCCAGCACCAGCACCTCGGTGCCCAGCTCAACGCCCCGCTTCACGGGACGAAAAACAGCAAAGTCGCCTTCCCCGACGAACACACCCCAGACCCCTTCCATCTGCTGGAGGGCACTCTGAGGCAGGCTCACACCTTGGGCCAGCGGGACGTAGACCTCCAGGGGGGTGCCGGCCATGGGCAGCGCAGCCCCGGTCAGGCGCAGCCGGTAGTTCAGGCGACGCGTGTCCTGGGAGAGGGCCATGGGGGCGCTCTCCAGACGGCCCTGCCACTGGTGACCATCGCTGGCGCGGACCTTGGTGACCGTCCCCGGCGTCCAGGCTTCTGGCACGGGGAGAGGAAGCTCCACCTTGGCCAAGGCGGCGAAGGCGGCGGTAAAGGTGCCCAGCTCCTGACCCGCTTCGATGCCCTGGCCCACCTGCACCTTCCAGGTCGCCACCACCCCGGCCTTCGGGGCTCTGAGGGTGAAGGTGGCCCCCGCCTGATCCGGCCGGAGTCCTCGCGCCTCCAGGGCCAGTCGGCTGGCCTCCTCATCGGCCCGGGCGGAGGCGACCTCGCTGCGCGCAGCCTCCAGCTCCCGGCGACTCCCGGCCTGGGCCTCGTAGAGCTTCACTTCCCGGGCCGCCTCGGACTCGGCCCGCTCGAGCTTGGCCTTGGACGAAATCCAGTCAGCCTTGAGGCGGGCGAGCTCGGGACTCTGGACCACCGCCAGGGTCGCGCCCTGGCCCACGGGGCGCCCTGGCGAGGCCAGTAGGCCCGACAGGATGCCTCGGACTGGCGCCGAAAGAATGACCTGGGCTCCTTCATCGCCGGTGGCTTCCGCTGGGTACCAGGCCCCCTCGCGACGGGACTCCGGCACCTGCATGAGCCGCAGGCCACGGATCTCTTTCAGGGGGACCTTGGGCGACGCGCCGTTCGCTGCGCCATGGCTCTCGTGGGCTTCGTGCGCTTCGGTGGTCGGCGGCGCAGCCTTGTCCCTGCCGCAGCCGGTGGTAGCCAGCAGGAGGGTCGTCAGGGTAAAGATGGTCGGAACGTTCATGGGGTGACTCCCTCGGTGAGCGCCTGCAGTTCGGCCTGGATGAGGTGCTGGGCGTGCTGGCGGCGAAGCCCGGCCACTTCGGCTTCCAGGAGCTGACGCCGGATGGGCAGCGCATCGGAGGGACGCTCCCGCCCGGATTGGAGGCGCAGCCCCACCGCCTGGATGGCCGCTTGGAAGGACCGGCTTGGTGCCATGCCACCAAGAATCTGGAGGCGCTCCAGCGCAGATTGAAACCTGCCATCCAGCTCTGTCAGAGCAATCTCTAGCTCGCGCTGGAGGCTGGCCAACCCGGCTTCGGTTTCACGCCGAAGGGCCGCTGCTTCACCGGGGCGGCTGAAGCGATAGGCCATCCCCACCTTGGCGATGCGGTCCTCGCCTTCTTTGGCATAGGAGCCCCGCAGGGACCAGCGGCTGAGGCCGAGGGCTTCCCGGTGGCGGAGGTTCTCGCGCTCCACCTCCAGGCGTGCGCTCAAGGCGCGCCGGAGGGGAGCGCTCTGATAACCGCTCGCAAGCTTCGAGGAATCCTGGGCTGGCACGGGCCCGGGATCGGCCAGGGGAACGGGCTGCTCCGGGAGGTCGGTCTGGCTGCGCAGGGTGCTCCAGGCCGCTGAAGCTCGGCGTCGGCTGTCCGCCAGCTCCAGCTGCGCCTTCAGGATCTCGCCTTCCACCAGGGCGACCTGGAAGGCCGGGTCAGCGCCCGACTCCAGACGGACCTGCGCTGCCTTCAGCCACACCTCCACGGTCCGGAGATCCTGCTGCCGCAGCCGTGCGACCTCCTGCTCCAGCCAGGCGTCCAGGTAGGCCTGGCGCAGGCGCAGGAGGCTCTCCCGGCGAGCGGCCTCCCGCAGCAGGGGATCGGCCTGGTCGAGGGCGCGCACCAGACTGTTGCGCGCACCCGGCGACAGGAAGAGGGGCAGATCCACGTCCGCGGTCTGGTCCGAAGTCCCTGGCAGTCCCGCCGCTCGGCGGGGGCCGGTGGTCAGGCCAAGGGTGGGCCCCTCCCGTAGGAAACCCGCACTGCCAGACACTTCGCGGTTGCGTTCGGCCAGCCAGGCCGCCAGCCTCAGCTGCTCAAGGCCGGGCCGCGCGTGCCTGAGGATGCTCTCGAAGGTGAAGGCTGGAGCTGCAGGCGGGCTGGCGGGAGCTTGAGCCAGCAAGAGACAGGGCAAGGCCCCGAGTAGGACACGACGCATGGGTTTCCTCGGAATGGGCGGTGGTTCGGGCAGGGCTGCGCCCGACGAGATCCAGGAACGGACTCCGTGCTACCCCCGAGGAGGGGTGATCTCTGGCTCCACCGTGCGGAGCAGTGGCCGCAGAGGCGGGCTCACCGTGAAGACAAGCTGGGGCAGGGGATCGGGGCTGGGGGCCACCGGTGGCTCCGGCACGGGCACCGTCGCACAGCCGTCCGAGCAGAGCAGGTGGCAGATGGGCGCACAGGCCTCATCCGGCGAGGTGGCACACTCATCCACACCAGCAGCGCTCAGGAAGGCGCCCGCCAGGCAGAGGAGCAGGATGGCGATCCAGCGCCTCATGAGGCCCTCGGCTTGAGCAGCGGCTGTTCCCGGTTGATGCCGAGGCCCTGGTCCAGGAGTTTCGTCACGCTGGGTTCCACGATGCGGTAGTGGATGTGGTTGCCGTGCCGCCGCGTGTCCAGGATGCCGAGGTCCACCAGCTTGCGGAGCTGATTGGAGACCGCCTGCGCCTTCATCCCAACGGCAGCCGCCAGGTCGGACATGCAGGGATCATCCAGGGTCATCAGTGCGTGCAGCAGCCGAACCCGCGTGGCGGAAGCCAGCACCTCAAACAGCCCAGCCAGCTCCCCCGCCTCGGCCAAGCCGAGCAGGGTGCGGTCTACAGCAATGGGTACGGCAGGACTGGTCACGGGGGCCTTGAAGGCAATTACACACCTCAGTGTAATGAAAGCTCCTGGGCAATCAAGCCGTTCTTCAGCGGCAGGGTGCCGTGGTTCCAGATAACGACTGAGGGCAGTTGCCCTACCGCCAGGGTCCTTACCCGGCCGGTTGCCTCAAGGCAACCTGGATTCAGGACCAAAGCCTCGCCAGTCGATGAGGACCGAGTCCCCCTTAGCTCGAGAATCCGCATGGTCCCCTTGGCCCTTATCCACAACTTCTCCCTGCTGCTCAGCCTGAGCCTGCTCAGCGGGTTGCTGATGCGCTGGTTCCTGCGCCGGGGGTCGAGTTATACCCTGCTCATGGGCCTCCTCTTCGGGGCCGCCACCTTGGTCGGGATGTCCACCCCGGTCATCCAGCAGCCGGGCCTCATCTTCGACGGCCGCTCCATCGTGCTTGGCATTGCCGGTCTCTTCGGGGGGCCCCTCGTCGCGGGCATTGCGGCCACCATGGCGGCCGCCTACCGCATTCAGATTGGGGGACCAGGGGCGCTCATGGGGGTGCTGGTCATCCTGGAAAGCTCGTTGCTGGGCCTCGGTGGCTACTACTTCCGCCAGCGCAGGCAGGAGCGCGTTGGACCCCTGACACTGCTGGCCCTGGGGTTGGCCATCCATGTGGTCATGTTGGCGCTCCTGTTGTCGCTGCCCGGCGGCCTTCGGCTCGAGACGCTGCAGCGCTGGGGGCTGATCATCCTGTTTGGCTATCCTCTGGCCTTCATGGTGGTGGGCCTCGCCTTCCTGGAGCTGGAGCGGCACTTCCGCACGGAGGAGGCTCTGCGGGCCAGCGAGGAGCGCCACCGCGGCTACGTGGAGAACGCCCCGGATGGGGTCTTCATCACCGATGACACCGGAGCCTACCTGGATGTGAATCAGGCCGCCTGCAAGATCACCGGCTACTCTCGCGACGAGCTGCTCACCAAGCACATTCCCGACCTCCTGCACCCGGACAGCTTGGAGGTGGGATTAAAGCACTTCGCCAGCCTCATGGAGAAGGGTTCTGCCTCGGGGGAGATGCTCTTCCTGAAGAAGGACGGCAGCCTGCGCTGGTGGGTCGTGGATGCGGTCAGCATCGGCGAGAACCGCTTTCTGGGCTTTGCCAAGGACATCACTGAGCGCAAGAAGGCCGAGGCGTCCTTGAAGCAGGCGGAGTGGAAGTTCCAGGCCCTGTTCGAGCAGGGTCCGATCGCCGTGGCTTATCACCGCATGGTCTATGACGAAGCGGGGCAGCCTACCGACTATTTCTTCCTTGATGCCAATGAGAAGTACATGGAACTGACAGGCGTCGATCCCAGGGGCAAGAACGTCACCGCAGCCTTTCCGGGGATAGAGAAGGATCCTTTCGATTGGATTGGCACCTTCGCCCGCGTGGCAAGGACAGGTGAAACCGTTCGGTTCGAGCAATACCTGGAGGCCAACGGTCGCTGGTACGACTGTGTCGGCTACCAATACAAGCCCGATCATTTCGTCGCGGCCTTCCTGGAAATCACCAAGCGCAAGCAGGCCGAGGAAGCCCTGCGGGAGAGCGAGGAGCGCTGGAAATTCGCGATCGAAGGGGCTGGCGATGGGCTGTGGGACTGGAACGTCCAGACGGGTATGGCCTACTACTCCCCGCGCTACAAAGAAATGCTTGGCTATGCCGATGACGAAATCGGCACCACAGCCGATGAATGGACCAAGCGCATGCATCCTGAGGATGCCCCTGTTGTATTTGCAGCCTTGCACCCCTTCATGGAGGGCAGGCCCGGGCACGCCACCTTCGAGTTCCGAATGTTGTGCAAAGACGGAACCTGGCGATGGATTCAGGGGCGGGGCATGGTGGTAAGCCGAGCTCCTGATGGGAAGCCAATGCGGATGATTGGCATTAATTCCGACATCACGGAGCAGAAGGAGACGAAAGAGTCCTTGGCAGAACAATCAACCGCCCTTTCGGCTGTCATCGACAACAACCCGATGTCCATCCAGATCCTGGACAACGAGGGGCGGACGATTAGAACCAATCCCGCCTTTTTGAAGCTCTTTGGAGCGGTCCCTCCACCTGACTACTGCATGTTCTCCGATACCACACTGGCCACGCAGGGGCTGGCTCCATTAATCGACAGAATCCGGGCCGGTGAGATTGTCTACTTCCCGGAGGTCCCCTACAACGTTCACGACCTCTTTCCGGAGCTCCCGAACTCGCCCGTTTGGGTTCGAGCTCTTGGCTTTCCCATCATGGGCAAGGGGGAGCGTCCGGAACGGTTTGTCCTGATGCACGAAGATGTTTCCCAGCGTCGCTATTCGGAACAAGCGAAGGCAGAGCTCCAAGCCCAGTTACAGCAGTCCCAAAAAATGGAGAGCCTCGGAACGTTGGCTGGCGGCGTCGCCCACGATATGAACAATGTGCTGGGGGCCATTCTCGGCCTGGCTTCAGCCCACCTTGACAACCAACCCTCCGGCAGCCCCCTGCACCAAGCCCTTGGCACCATCTGCAAAGCCACCGAACGAGGCGGCAAGATGGTCAAGAGCCTCCTGAGCTTCTCTCGTCAGAACCTATCTGAGATCAGTCGACTCGATGTGAATGCGCTTCTCAAGGAGGAGGTTGCCCTTCTGGAGCGGACGACCTTAGCGAAGGTGCGCCTGGAGATGGATTTGGAAGCCCAGCTGCACCCCATCCAGGGTGATGCCAGCCGCCTCTCCCATGCCTTCATGAACATCTGCCTCAATGCTGTGGACGCCATGCCGGAGGGCGGCATTCTCACCCTGCACACCCAGAATCTCGACAGCTCCTGGATTGAGCTTGTCGTGGAAGACACGGGCGTGGGAATGGCCAAGGAGGTACTGGAGAAAGCCCTGGATCCCTTCTTCACCACCAAGGAGGTCGGTAAGGGGACTGGCTTGGGCCTCTCCATGGTCTTCAGCGCCGTGAAGGCCCACCGGGGTCTGATTGCCATCGAGAGTGAGCCGGGAAAGGGCACCCGGGTGAGGTTGCGCTTCCCCGCCTGCGAAACCGATAGCCAGGTCACCGCAGTGGCCGTCGCCGAGGCCCCGGTGGTCCCAAAAAGGACGCTGAAGGTGCTCCTGGTGGATGACGATGACCTGATTCAGAGCTCCGTCCAAGCCATCCTCGAAGCCCTGGGGCACTCAGTTGTGCAATCGGCCCAGAGCGGCGAGGAGGCCTTGGCCCTGCTGGAAGCCGGGCTCGAGCCAGACCTTGTCATCCTGGACATGAACATGCCGGGGCTGGGCGGGGTTGCGACACTGCCTCGTCTGCGTGCGCTGTGCCCTGGGGTGCCCGTGCTGCTCTCTACGGGCCGGACCGACCAGACTGCGCTGGCCCTGGCCTCGGCACAGCCAGGGGTAACCTTGCTTTCCAAACCTTTTGGGCTGGTGGAGTTCCGGTCACACCTTGAAAGCATCGGGCTGGGTTGAAGGGCATTCCTGAAAACAGAAGTCAAGGATTTCAAGGTTCTTTACGAGGAGTCATCAGAGGTCAGGGATGGATGACCAGCCCGCCATATATCGCAGAGCAGACCACGGGGCCAAGGTTCTCGTTGTGGATGACGATGCCTTATCGCGTCGGAGCCTCAGGGCCATGCTGGAACGGGGGCACTATCAGGTTGAGACCGCAGAGGGTGGTCCCGAGGCGCTGGCCCAGCTCGCCTCCTATTCCCCGGACTTGATCCTCCTGGATATCCAAATGCCTGAGGTGGATGGGCTGGAAGTCTGCCAAAGAATCCGGCAGATGCAGCACGGTGATCTGCTGCCCATCATCTTCCTCACTGGCGATGAACGGCCGGATATTCATACCCTGGCCTTTCGGGCAGGGGGGGATGATTTCCTGCGGAAGCCTGTCCTGTCCGGGGAGCTGATCGTCAGGATCCGGAGTCTCATGCGACTCAAGCGGCTCCAGGCAGAAATCCAGGGGGAAAGAGACAACCTGCTTGAGCTCCAGAAGCAGCGGGAACAGCTCTTCCAATTCATTGTCCATGACCTGAAGAATCCGCTCTCCGCCATCCAGGTGGGGCTGGAACTGCTCAGCGAGCGGGAGGACAACTCCCCTGCGCATCAAGTGCAGCTGCGCCGTCTCCGGGCCATGGGTAGCCAAATGGGGCGGATGATCCAGAACATCCTCGACATCGGCCAGGCCGAGGAATTGGGGCTGGAGCTCCATAAGACCCGAATCCAACTGAGCACCTGGCTTCCCGGCCTCCTGCAGGAGATGGAAGCCCAGGCCCATTCCAGAAAGCACGACCTGGCCTGGGAATGCCTCTCTGGTCTGGAGATCGAGGCTGACCAGGATTTCCTGCGCAGGCTGCTGATGAATCTCATCGACAATGCCATGAAATATTCACCCCCCGGCAGTCGCACCCGAATCGAGGCCCACGCCACGAGTGATGGGGTGCGCCTAGAGGTGCGCGACCAGGGGCAAGGTATTCCTGAACACATGCGGGAACAGGTCTTCGATAGATTTATCCGCCACACTGGAGGTGATCTCCCGGCCCATTCCGGCTCCGGAATAGGCCTGGCCTTCTGCAAGGTGGTGGCCGAAGCCCACGGAGGGCGCATCTGGGCGGAGGCCAACGCCCCTCAGGGCAACATCTTCATCCTCGAGCTTCCGCAGGCTCATCAGGCCTGAGCCCCGCTTCGCTCGTTGATTCCCTGGAGTCAGCGATGCGGCATTCAGTGACTTCGAATCCGTCTTTTCTCCGCAACCAAAAGGGCCACCCTGCAGTGGCCCTTTTGGGTTGGGATTGGAACGGAGAAACCACGCGAACAGGTGAGAGGTCTGGGTCACAAAGGGATTTTCGGCTTCATCCTGAAGGCCCAGCGGAAGCGATTCGCGGCTAGGGGATGGTCGGGCCCCGCCGGAGCCACCCTGGCTCAGAAGGCCAGGGGCTCGAGACCTGCCCAGGACCAGGTGCGGTCGTCCAGGAGCAGGTCCTCGCGCAGTAGGCGGGAGCCCGGTCCGAAATGATTCATGACCCGCTGTCCGCCTTGGATGGCCACGCTCTCCGCCTCCCGCCAGTCCATGCCCTCCTCGACGCCCGTGCGGTTGCAGACCACGAGCGGCAGTCCGGTCTCCCGGGTGCGGTCCTCCCAGGCCCCGTCCGGCCCCATCTCCCCGGGCATCCACGCCGCCCCCGAGACGAGGAGCTGGGCCCCCCGCTGGGCCAGGTCAGCGGCGGGCTTGGCGTTGTAGGCGTCGGCGCAGATCAGCATGCCCACCGAAAGGTTACCGACCCGGACGGGCTCGGCAGGCCCCCCTGGCGTGGCCCAGCCTTCTCCGAAGCCCGGAATCACATTGATCTTGCGGTGCCGGCCGAGGAGGGAGCCAGCCGGCCCGAGCACGAGCAGGGTGTTGTGGAGCAGGCCGGTGCTGGCGTCCCGCTCGGCCGTTCCCAGGAAGAGCACGAGCCTCAGCTCCCGGCACACCGCCGCCAGGCGCGCGGTCCAGGGGTCCGGCTGCACGCCGATCCAGTCCAGTCCGAGGACACTCCGGAAGAGGTAGCCCGGCAGCGCCATCTCCGGTGTCAGGACCCACTGGGCCCCCCGGGCGGCCGCCAGGCGCATCCCGGCCTCGATCAGGGCCACGTTGGCGTCCAGGTTGCCCTGCACGGGGTCGAGGTGCAGGAGCCCGAGGCCGAGTCGGGGTCGCTCAGCCCTCGCTCCGGTGCAGCCGAGGCCGACCAGCAGCGCGCCACCCGCCCCCGCCAGCCAGTCCCGTCTCGTAATCCGCATGCCAGACCTCCCGCGGGACTGCCGCCTGAGTATGTCAGGAACCCCAGCCAGCCCACGGGCCGCCGCCAAAGCCACCCGTGACGCGGGTGTTCCGATACGGCTACCTGCGCGGCATTCAGTGACTTCGAATCCTTCTAATCTCCCCAACCAAAAGGGCCACCCTGCGGTGGCACTTTGGGTTGAGGTTGGGACAGGGAGACCACCGGGCAGTGCTCTGACCGTTGGCTAGGGCCCCCTAGGGGACTGTCACTTGGTACCAATCCGAGCCTGCCGTCAGGATGCAGTTGTAGAGCGTGTTCACAGTGACCACCTGCGGTGTGGCCCTGGTATGGGCGCTGCTGCCTTTGAAGGCACCCGCGGCAGGGTTCGCGTAGGTCCCGGGCGCCGGTTTCGGGGTGCTGGCATATTGGGTCGTGCCTACCCACAGAGCATAGTCACCAGCATAGGTATTGTAGGGTCTGATGTTGAAAAGCAGGATCTGGCTGGGTGAGGTCATGATCGGGGCGGTGCCCAGATTGCCGTTGTCCGCAGTAGCCAGGAGCCTGCCGGTGCTGGCGTCGTAGACAGAGACGATGTCACCCGCCGCTTCGCCTTCGCTCAAGGGGTCCGCATCGGCGAGCGTCTGGATGTTGTAGACCAGGGAAGTGAACTGTACCGTCACGGCGGGTCTGACACTGGCGGTTGTGACCGTGATCAGGGCGGAGTGGGCCTGGAAGCCGGACACATTGCACCTGGCGACGTAGGTTCCGGGGCGGAGCAGGGCGAAGTCCACGGCGCCCGGTGGAGTCAGGATGGAATTCGTATCGGAGCTGGTGATGCCACTGGTCACGAAGTTTACGATCCGGCCCTCGGGATCAGACTGGTAGAGGTAGACGGGCGTGTCGGTGAGCCGGGTGGTGACGCCCCCAACGGTGGTCTGGACCGTGACCCTGAGGGGGGTGTTCAGGTAGTCGGAGGCTGGCGTTCTCTTGGCGTTCACATCGGCCACCACGGCCCCGATGGTCTTGAGTGCGTTGACCCGCCCCCAGCCGTTGGTCTCGGTGAAGCCCGTGGCTTCGTCAATGAAGTCGGTGTTCTTTTCCAGGTAGGTCTTGATCTGGCCTGGTGTGAGATCAGGGTTCCAGGTGAGCATGTAGCTCACCAGGCCGGTGACGAACGGCGTCGACATGGACGTGCCAGACATGAACTGGTAGTCGCTGGTGGACTTGGTTCCGCAGGAGATGATGTCATAGCCCGGAGCGGTCACGGAGATGTGGGGTCCGCTGGTGGAGAAGGGGACCTTCTTGTCCATGCCGTTGGAGGCACCCACGGCGATGACCCCCTGATAGGCCGCCGGGTACTCGACTTGGTTCTGGCCGCTGTTGCCCATGGAGGCGATGATCACGATGTTGTTCTCAAGGCAGGCTTCAACCGCTTCAATGGCGAAGGCACTGGCACCGCCTCCCCCCAGAGACATGTTCACGGGGATGGTGTGGTTGTAGGCGGTGGCGCGCTTCCATCTGAGCAGGTGGTAGAGGGATCCGTAGATTTCCCAGGTGCCACCGCCCGATGGTAGGAGTCCCTTGTAGCTCACCAGGTTGGTGTTCCAGCAGACGCCAGCCATGCCCTTCCCGTTGTTGCCCTGGGCGGCGATGGTGCCGGCAGTGTGGGTGCCGTGGCCCCCTTCGTCCCCCTCGTCAGTGTTGGGGTGAGCGACATTGTTGAGGTAGTCGATGGGGTCGATGTCGAGGGTCGTCGTGGGTACGATTTTCTTACTATTGTTATCCAGGTCGTACCAGGAATAGGCATGCTGCACGATGTTGGTGCTGCCCTTCTGAAAGTCCTCGTGGGCCCAGTAGATGCCCGAGTCGATGTCGACCACGGTGGGTGTGTTCGGTCCGAAGCCGTAGGTCGTCCAGGCATCCTTGGTCTTGGTGAGGTAGATGGCGTACTCCTCGCTCACGGCGAGCGGGTCCAGATTGTTCAGGGTGATCCCGCCATGAGAGGTCACCCGCTGATCGGCTTCAGCGAAGAGGATTCCCTGCATGCTCTGGAGCACTTGGAGGCTCTGCAGCACGCTGGACGCCCGATACAGGTGGTAATAGCTGAAGCCATTGAGGGTGAACTTGCCCTCGATGGCAAGGCCCAAGCGCCCGAACGTCGCCTCGTTGAAGCCCGGTGCGGCCTTGGCGATGAGGTACCCGTAGACCGAGTGCTGCTGAAGGTCCGCCTCGGAGGTTGGAATCATGAACTGATACTGGGCCACGGGGTTGGTGGTGACCGGTGCCGCACTGGCGGTGGCGGTCGCCCGGGGGGCGTCCGGCTTGGAGGCACAGCCCATGGCCACGGCCATGGCCACGGCCGTTGCAAGTGCCGCAAGGCGTTGGATCTGGGGGGTTCTCACAGTCATCTCCTTCACGCTACTTGGCATTGGGATCAATGATTAAGGTGAAGTAGCCGTTCACAGCGCCATAGTCGTGATCGCTGGTGCTTCCCTGGGAGAGGGCCATACCGAAGTCTTTGCTGCGGGCATCGTTGTAGGGATACATAAACTTCTGAAAGCTGCTCGGGGAACGGGTCGGACTGCTGTCCTGGACGGGCGTGTGGGTTCCGAAGATGGACCACTGGTAGGTCACGCCATTTTGGAAGAAGCCCGCGGGGGAGTTGATGGTGAAAAGGGTGCGGGTGGCATCCAAGGAAACCACGCTGGAGGCATCAGCCACGCTGGAGGTCACATCCCAGGCACTGTTGGTGGAGCTTTCGAAGCGTTTGTCGGCGAAGTTGTAGCGGAAGTGCTGACCGTAAGGTAAGGCCGTGCCGGTCATCTCCAGGATGGAGAGGTAGAAGTAGAAGTAGTCGCAGACCGCAGGGTCGAAGAGGGCTGCATTGGTGATGTAGAAGGAGAGCTTGGGGGTGAGGGAACTGCTGATGGACTGGTTGGCGGGAGCGAGCAGTCTGGTGGTGAACGGCGGAAGGAAGGCGCTGCCGACGGTCGGTGAGTACTGGCTGTAGCCGCCGTTGTTGGTCGTATTGCCGTTGAAGCAGCGCACCCTGTAGTAGTAGGTCGTGCCCAGCTGGAGGGTAGGATCGGTATCC
>CAITBU010000029.1 GCA_903890595.1 uncultured Holophagaceae bacterium
AGCGATCAACCCCTGACCCAGCTTCTTGAATCTGGGCTGGAGCCCACGCTTGGTATAGCGGTCGATCTCCGTGAGGATTTGCGCATACATCGTCGCATCCGGGGTTTGACCTTTGGTGCTGAGCTTCCCCTGCTCAATGGCAAGCTGGGTGATTTCCCGGTAATGGAGGGGCCTGGGAGGGTTCAACTCCTGCAGCACCTCAACAGCAGCCTCGGTGAAGCTTAGAGTCTCCGTATTCGCGGCCGGATCCAGTTCTTCGTCGTCGAAAAGGGACGGGGTGCCTGCGAGCGTGGTCCCTGACACATCCGTCTCGACCACTTGACCCCTCAGGCCGTACCGGCCGGGTGCAGGACGAACGAAAACGGAGGTCTCCCCTCCAGTCTTGCGTTCAGTAGCCAGGCGGGCCTGCACGGTGGCCTCGGGGGTCAACCCTTGGGTCTGCCAGTAACCCTTGTCGATCATGGCCGCGGTGATGTCCCGCACCGTGAGCGCCCTTCCTTCTTCTTCCAACACCCGCTTGGCAGCCTCTAGAACACTTAGCATGCGGTCCCCTTCCGGGTCTGAATGCACCCATCTGTCCTGGGTGCGGCGTGGGATCTCCACCAATCACAAAAGTCTAATCATTTGACTTTGTATCCCCATTTGAACACCACGCACAACCAGAGGTCCCCGGTTCGGCCTGCCCCGCAGCGCCTCGCATTGATTTCGACTGATGATGTCTTGGTTGGCTTACCATTGAGGCTATGGCGCTTTGCCTGCTGTCTCGCTCCTGGAACCGGAGCGAGAGGAGAGGGCGGAGCCAAAATCAAATAATTTGTTTTTCGTGCCAGGGGGACACCCCATGACACGAAAGGGGCCTTACCGCGTCGAGGGCACCCCAAGCAAGGCCGCCAGCCTTGGGCAACGCATCGCTCAGGTCCGGAAGGCGTGGGGTTGGACCCAGACTGACCTAGCCGAGCGCCTGCGGGTTCAGAAGGCCACGGTCAGCGCCTGGGAGCGAGAGACCGCCCAACCCAACGGGATCTCCCTCATCGCCCTGTCAGCCGTCCTGAACACCACGCCCGAGGCCCTGCAGGGGGAGGTCCCGTTTACCCTCCCACCGATGCTCGAAGGCGTAGCTGAGGGGAATTGGCGTAGCTACCAACTCCCCCAGCCTACAGACCCGAACCTGATCGTTGTTGTCGAGAGCGGCAGCATCGTCGGGGCCGTCAAACCCAGCAACCTCCGTGATCGAGCCGCCAGCGCCTTGGCCAAGAAGGTACCTGTTTGGCTGGTCATTGGGTAGAGAAGGCACCACGGGAATTCTGCCCCATCATGCTCAGGCAGGCACCGTCTGGAAGCGGGCCTACCTGCTGAACATCTGGAAAGCATAGGTGTAGCCGTTGAGGGTCGGCAAGAAGGAAGCCGGACGGCTTGTTTGGTTACCTACAAACGCATTATTTTCGTACGCAACTATGCGTATATCAATTATTTAATAAAGAGTCAAGCTTGTAGAGATTTCTTCACCTCGAGGTAGCCATGAGCCTGTTCCGGCGAATTGCTCTGCCCATGTCAGCTGGATTGTTTCTGCTTTTCGGATGTGGAGGTGGGGGTGGATCAAGTGCGCCCGTAATTCAAGCACCCACGACTCTGGCATACAGCACCAATCCCGCCATCTACACAAAGGGAACAGTCATCACGGCTAATTCTCCAAGTAACAGTGGTGGTGCGGCATCATCCTATAGCGTGGCCCCTCCACTTCCTGTGGGGCTGAACTTGAGCACCATTTCAGGTGTGGTCAGCGGGACGCCTACGGTCGTGGCGGCTTCAGCCGCCTATATAGTAACGGCCACGAATGGTGGCGGCAGCACGACTGCCAGTCTGAACATTATCGTGAACGATGTAGCTCCCAGCAACCTGGCGTACAGCACTAACACGGGCATCTACATTAAGGGTGCAGCCATCATCGCCAATACTCCGTCCAATTCCGGGGGTTCGGTGGTGTCCTACAGCGTTAGTCCGACCCTTCCGGCTGGGCTGAGTTTGAATGCCGGCACCGGCTCAATTAGTGGAACGCCCACCGCAGTCACAGCAGCAGCCAGCTATACAGTGACGGCGACAAACTCCGGCGGGGCAACCTCCGCCACGCTAAGCATCACGATCAACGAGGCAGCCCCAAGCAACCTCACTTACAGCACCAACCCTGTGGCGTACACCAAGGGCACAACCATCACCGTGAACAGCCCGTCAAACTCTGGCGGTGCAGTTGTGTCCTACGCCGTGATTCCTGCACTGCCATTGGGGCTCTCCTTGAGCATGGCCACGGGTGTAGTTACTGGGACACCAACCGCAATTTCTGCCTCAACCCCATACACAGTGACAGCTAGCAACATCACCGGGAATGCCACTGTCATTCTGCTCATCGCTGTCAATGATGTGCCGCCATCGAATCTGGCTTATTCAGCCACCACATCGGTCTATACCAAAGGGACGGCCATCACCAGCAACTCAGCGACTAACACAGGTGGAACAGTGACCTCCTACAGTGTTAGCCCAAGTCTTCCAGCCGGACTTTCTTTGAACACCACAACGGGAGTGATCTCGGGCACCCCAACTGTTGTCGCAGCTCAGACCACCTACACCGTTACTGCTAGCAACTCGGGCGGCAATGCCACCATAGCACTGACAATCACCGTCAAGGATGTGGCCCCTGCAAACCTGACCTATACGGCAAACACCGCCGTCTATACGAAGGGAACGGCCATTGCGAGCAACACCCCATCCAACTCGGGTGGAACGGTTGTGTCCTATGGCGTCAGCCCCAGCCTTCCGGCAGGTCTGAGCCTGAGCACCTCCACAGGTGCCATCACTGGGACCCCAACGGCAGTGGCGGCCTTAGCGACCTACACCGTGACGGCGACGAATTCTGGTGGCAGCACCACGGCCAGCTTAACGATTACGGTCAATGATGTGGCGCCCAGCAGCCTCGCCTACGGGACCAGTCCTGCGGTCTATACGAAGGGAACGGCCATTGCGAGCAATACCCCATCCAACTCGGGTGGAACGGTCGTGTCCTATGGCGTCAGCCCCAGCCTTCCGGCAGGTCTGAGCCTGAGCACCTCCACAGGTGCCATCACAGGAGCCCCGACGGCTATCACAGCCTCGGCAGCCTACACCGTGACGGCAACCAACAGTGGTGGCAGCACCACGGCCAGCGTGACGATTACGGTCAATGATGCCGCACCCAGCAGCCTCGCCTACGGGACCAGCCCTGCGGTCTATACGAAGGGAACGGCCATTGCGAACAACAGCCCGTCTAGCTTGGGTGGGGCCGTGGTGTCCTATGGCGTCAGCCCCAGCCTTCCGGCAGGTCTGAGCCTGAGCACCTCCACAGGTGCCATCACGGGAACCCCGACGGCCA
>CAITBU010000030.1 GCA_903890595.1 uncultured Holophagaceae bacterium
CGCCCTACCCCTGGTGGGCGCAGGCCTCACCGGAGCCCTGGCGGCCTTGGGGGCCTTCCCCAGCCCTGCGACGGACCATCCCTTGCCTGCGCCGCTGACCCGGGCCCCGCTGGCGTTCCTCCTGCTGGGCCTGGCCCTACCAAAGCCCTGGTGGGACTTCGGCCAACAGCCCGACTGGGCCGTGGCCGGTGCAGCCCTGGGCCTGGGTGCTGCTCTGGCCAGCCTGGCCCCGCTGCGCACCCGCCTGGACCGCCTGCCAGCCCCCGCCCTCCTCGCCGGACTGGGCCTGCTGGCCATTGTGTATGCCCCGAGTCTGCTCTGGCCCTGGGGCCTGGTCCTAGGCCTGCTGACGGCTCAGCTCTGGGCCCGCGCCGGTGCCCCCTTCCGCCTGGCATCCCTGGGTGGTGCCTTCCTGGGGGGCCTCGCCCTCTCCTTCGCCCTGCACGGGAACCTCTGGCTTCCCGGCCTGCGGCGCCTGCTGTGGCTGGGCAACGGATGAGCTCCACGGCCGATCGGGACATCGTTGAGCGGGTGCGGGAGGCCACGGACCTCCTCGTGCTCGTGGGCCAGGCGGTGAAGCTTCGCAAGCAGGGGACAGCCCACGTGGGCCTCTGCCCCTTCCACGCCGAGCGCAGCCCCAGCTTCCAGGTGATCCCTGGCCGAAATTTCTACCACTGCTTCGGCTGCGGCAAGCACGGCGACGCCTTCACCTGGCTCATGGAGCGGGAGGGCATGACCTTTCCCGAGGCCCTGGAGCAGCTGGCCCGCACGGCCGGCATCGACCTGCCCCAGCGGCGGGAGCGCCCCGCCGCCGAGGTGGACCTCGAGACCCGCATGCGCTCGGCCCTGGATGCAGCCCAGGCCTGGTATGAGGTTCAGCTGACCCAGCACGAGGCTGCCCGGACCTACCTGCGGGACCGCGGCTACCAGGGGCCCTTTGTGCTCGAGGCCGGCTTCGGCATGGCCCCGGATGGCTGGGAGGGCCTGGTCTCCCACCTCCGCCGCCTGGGCTTCTCCGGTGAGCTGCTGGAGCAGGCGGGCCTGGCCAGCCGCAGCGAGCGGGGCACCCAGATCGACTTCCTGCGGAACCGCCTCACCATCCCCATCCACGACGCCCGGGGCCGCCTGGTGGCCTTCGGCGGGCGGATTCTTGGTGAGGGCCAGCCCAAGTACCTGAACACCCGGGACACGCCGCTGTTCCACAAGGGTGGCACCCTCTTCGGCCTGCACCGCGCCAAGGGGGCCATGAAGGAGGGGGCCCTGGTGGTGGAAGGCTATTTCGATGTCCTGCAGCTGCACCAGGCCGGGGTCTCCCAGGCCGTGGCGCCCCTGGGCACAGCCCTCACCGAGGAGCACCTGCGGGCCCTGGGCCGCTTCACCCGCCGGGTGGTGCTCTGCTTCGATGGCGATGCCGCCGGCCGCCGGGCCATGGAGAAGAGCCTCCGGCTGGCCCTGCCCCTGGGCTTCGAGGTGCGCCTGCTGGAGCTGCCCCAGGGCGAGGATCCGGACACCTGGTGCCTGAAGCTCGGCGGTGAGGCCTTCCGGGAGCTGCTCCGCACCGTCCCGGACTGGACCGCCTTCATGGTGGACCGGGCCCTGGAGGGCAAGGACCTGCGCCGCATCACGGACCGCATGGGGGCCTTCAAGGACCTCCTGGAGTTTCTCCCCTACCTGCCCCGCACCACCGAGAGCCGCGACCTCTTCGCCAGCCTGGCCCATCAGCTCCAGGTCCCGCTCCAGGAGCTGGACCGGGCCGTCAAGGGCCGCCGCCCCCAGCCGACCTCGGACGAACCCGAGAACGAGCCCCTGCCCGATGTGGCCGTGGATGATGCCGTCCGCTCGCTGCTCCTGCTCTGCGCCGCCGGCCAGTGGGCCGAGATCCAGCAGGTGCCGCCAGCCTGGTGGGAGACCCTGGCCGGCGCGCCCCTGCTGCAGGCCCTCCTGGATGCGGAGGGGGACCCCTCCAGGCTGCCCCCCCCGGCCACCGCCGCCATCCGCCGCATGGCCGCCCACGACACCCGCCAGGAGGAGGCCGGACGCAGCGCCGAAGCCCTCTTCCTGCGGCTGGAGTTCCGCTACGTGGAGCGGGAGATCCAGGCCAACAACCGCCTGCTTCAGGATCCGCGCACCCTGGTGGACGCTGGCCTCACGGCCCGCATCGAAACCAACCAAAACGCCCTGCTGGCGCGGCAGCGCGATCTCTCCCGCCGCCGCCGGGCCAGCCGTTGAAGACCGGACCCTTGCCGGATCACCGGGACCCCTTATACTGAAGGGTCCGCTTTCGGCCGGTACAGTGGTCGGATTCTGCCCTTCCTTCGGCCGACGGCTCCTCTTGCCCTTGCCGTTCCGATGCCCGCACTGCTCTTTGAGGTACGAATGGTTCTGACGCCCCCCCGCGACGACTACTACCCCTTGACCAAGGCCCTGATTTCGATTGGTAGGAAGAAAGGCTTCCTGCTGGTCGATCAGCTGAACGACTTCCTTCCCTCCAGCGCTTCCAGCCCCGCCGACCTTGAGCTGGTCATGGCGTTGTTTGCTCGCCTGGCGGTGGGTATCGGAGCGACTGCGGAGGAGGCCCAGGCCGCACGGGAGGCCATCGAGCCCGAGTTCGTCGTCGTGGAAGCCGGCACCAAGTCCGACAAGGACGGGGAAGTCGAGATCGATAGCCCGGACAGCGACAAGTTCAACGACCCCGTCCGCATGTACCTCAAGGAGATGGGCACCGTGCCCCTCCTCAAGCGCGAGGACGAAGTCGAGATCGCCAAGCGCATCGAAGTCGGTGTGCGCAGCGTGATGCGAGCCCTCAGCCGGTCGCGCCTCGCCGCCAGCCTCCTCATCGACATCGGCCGGATGCTCAAGGAAAACCCGGGCAAGATCCGCGAAGTGGTGGGCCTCAGCGACGAGGTGGACGACGACGAAGATGCCGAGAGCACCTCCGCCACCCAGCACGTGCACCACCAGTTCGAGAAGCTGCTGGTGTACGACCAGGCCCTCCAGGACCTGCTCAACATCAAGGTGCAGGTGGATGCCGGCACCAAGACCCTGCCCAAGCGCCGGAAGCTGGATCGGGAGATCCTCCACGCCCGCGCCAGGCTCTCCCGGCAGATCCGCAAGCTGGGCCTGAACAGCCTGGCCGTCACGCGCCTCATCGACAAGATCACCCACCAGCACGGCCAAGTCCTGGCCGGCGAGCGCAAGGTCCGAGAGCTCCGCGACCGCATCAAGAACCCCGCCTTCGCCAAGGTGAAAGAGAAGTACAAGGAGGAACTGGCCCACATCGAGAAGACGCTGGCCGAGTTCTTCATCAAGTACGAGACCACCAGCGAGCTCTTTCACAAGGACTTCAACGGTCTGAAGGGCGCCGAGAGCATCAGCCGGGGCGCCAAGGCTGAGCTCATTGAGGCCAACCTCCGCCTGGTGGTCAGCATTGCCAAGCGGTACACCAACCGCGGTCTCCAGTTCCTGGACCTCATCCAGGAAGGCAACATCGGGCTCATGAAGGC
>CAITBU010000031.1 GCA_903890595.1 uncultured Holophagaceae bacterium
CTGACCAGCCAGCCCCGATCCAGAAACAGAGGCAGGACATCCCGGAGGGTCGAACCCAGGTGTGGGGATTTGACCTTGGCCACGAGAATCAGTCGCTGGAGCATGCCCACACTCTAGCCGCATCCAACGCTATCCTTGATCACATGGTTCCCAAGCTGGCTTCCCTCCCCACACCGGCCCGTCGCTGGTTGCGCCGCGGCCTGGTCGCCTTGATTGCGCTGAGCGGGGTGGGCGCCCTCACGCTGGGCGTGTCCTGGTCGCTCCTTTCCCGGGACGCCGACAGCTTCCTCACCCTCTTCGCGCTGCGGGTGCCCAAGACCATCACCAAGGTGCTGGACCAGAACGGCAACGTCATCGGCATCTTCGCCGAGGAACTCCGGGTGGTGATCCCCTTCGGCGACATCCCCAAGGCCTTCGTCAATGCCCTGGTGGCCACTGAGGATGCGGACTTCTGGGAGCACAACGGAGTGTCCCCTCGGGGCTTGGTGCGGGGCGCGTGGAACACCCTCAGCAGCCTGGGCCGGCGGCGAGAGGGCGGCAGCACACTCACCATGCAGCTGGTGCGCACCGTCACGGCCAAGCGGCAGAAGCGGCTGGACCGGAAGCTGAAGGAGATCATCCTGGCCCGCAAGCTGGAGAAGGCCTATTCCAAGAAGCAGATCTTTGAGATGTACGCCAACGAGGTGTACTTTGGCGGTGGTCGCTACGGCATCGAGGCGGCGGCGGAGTTCTACTTCGGCAAGAGCGCCCCGCAGCTGCTGCCCGAGGAGTGCGCCCTGCTGGCGGGGCTGGTGCAGAATCCCAACTGGTACAACCCCTACAACCCGGACCCCCGGGCCCGCGCTGCAGCCAAAGCCCGCCGCAACCATGTGCTCATCCGCATGACCAAGGAGGCCTACCTCAAGGCCCCCGAGGCCAGCATGCTCATCGACAAGCCCATCCGCCTCGCCCGGGAGAACGCCCGCGAGGAATCCGTTGCGCCCTACGTGGTGGAGGAGGTCCGCAAGTACCTCTACGAGAAATACGGCCGGGAGCAGGTGCTCAATGGCGGGCTGGAGGTCACCACCACCGTGGACAGCTTCTGGCAGGAGTCCGCCAACAAGGCCGTGCGGGCGGGTCTCAAGGCCGTGGACCGGCGACGGGGCTTCCGCAAGGAGGCCGTGCAGTTTGTGCAGGATCCCGAGACCACCCAGCTGAACGGCTGGAAGCGCTACTTCGAGTTAGGCGACACTGTGCGGGGCGTGATCCTCGGCTGGAAATCCGGGCGGGCCCAGGTTCGCATCGGCAAGACGCAGCTGGATGTTCCCGAAGCGGCCTTCGCCTGGGCTGGCAAGGATATCCAGAGGCTGCTCCCCCGCGGTGCGGCACCCCTCTTCACGGTGAAGAAGGCCGAGGAAGGCACGCCCCGGGAGCTGGAGTTGGACCAGGATCCCCAGGTGGAGGGGGCCCTGATGGCTGTGGATCCCAAGTCCGGCGAGATCCGCGCCATGGTGGGCGGCTTCGACTTCAACCGCTCCAAGTTCAACCGGTCCACCCAGGCCCTGCGCCAGGTGGGCTCCACCATGAAGGCCTACGTCTACGGCGCAGCCTTCAGCAGTGGCCGGACTCCGGCGACCCTGGTGCAGGACGTGCCGTCCCGCTTCCTGGATACGGTGGACTTCCTCACGGTCACGCACCCAGATGGCACCTCGGAGTTCAAGCCCCTGCGCGGCGGCGTGAAGCCCTACGAGCCCCGCAACTACGAGCGGGACTTCTGGGGGCCCATCGTCATGTGGGAGGCCCTGCGGGACTCTCGCAACGTGCCGGCGGTGCGCACCCTCGAAGAAGTTGGCGTCATGAACGTCATCGACTTCGCCCGGAAGTGTGGGCTCACGGGTACGCTGCCGCCCTATCCCAGCATGGCCCTGGGGTCGGCCGACCTGACCCTCAAGGACATGGTGCGGGGCTACAGCACCATCGCCAATGGTGGCCTCCAGTCGCCGCCACCCTTTTTCATCAAGAAGGTCACGGACCGCAATGGCAAGGTCCTCGAGAGCCACGGCGGCGCCGCCACGGACCAGGTCTTGGACCCCCAGAGCACCTACCAGCTCATCCAGTGCCTCCAGGGCGTGGCCACCAGCGGCACGGGCGCCCGTAGCAACGAGCTGGAGTGGCCCGTGGCCGGCAAGACCGGCACCACGGACGACCACACGGACGGCTGGTTCATTGGCTTCTCCACCAAGATCGTCTGCGGCGTGTGGGTGGGCCTGGACGAGAAGAAGATGATCTTCAAAGGCGCCGATGGGGCCAAGGTGGCGCTGCCCATCTGGATCGACTTCATGAAGGC
>CAITBU010000032.1 GCA_903890595.1 uncultured Holophagaceae bacterium
CCCACAAAGGCCAGCACCACGGCCAGTCCGATCTTGAGGCGATGGAAGCGGTCCATCATCTTGGCCAGCAGGAAGTAGAGGCTCCGCAGGCCCATGATGGCGAAGATGTTGGAGGTGTAGACCACGAAGGGATCCCGGGTCACCGCCAGCACGGCCGGGATGGAGTCCACGGCGAAGACCAGGTCGGTGACTTCGATGGTGATGAGCACCAGCAGCATGGGGGTGGCCAGACGACGCCCCTCCCGCATCACCCAGAAGCGCTCGTGGCCACCATCTTCGGCAAAGGGCACGAACCTCCGGAAGGTCCGCACCAGGGCGTTCTGGGTGGGGTCGGAGGGTTTCTCCTCGGCCAGCAACATCTTCAGGCCGGTGTAGATCAGGAAGCCGCCAAAGACATACATCATCCACTCGAAGCGGTTCAGGAGGGCTGTTCCCGCCAGGATCATCACGGCCCGCATGATCAGGGCCCCGAGCACGCCCCAGAACAGCACCCGGTGCTGGTGGCGCAGGTCCACCTGGAAGCCCTGGAACACGAGCACGAAGACGAAGAGGTTGTCCACACTGAGGGACTTCTCCAGCACGTAGCCCGTAAACCACTCCATGCCCTTCTGGGTGCCCCCCGCCTGGAAGATGAGGCCATTGAAGAGCAGCGCCAGGCAGATCCAGACGCCACTCCAGATGCCGGCCTCGCGCACGGTGGGGGCATGAACCCGGCGGTTGAAGACGCCCAGATCCAGGGCCAGCATCAGGAACACAAAGCCGTGAAATCCGGCCCAGGCCCACCAGGGTGCAGCTTGGAGCAATGCGTCGACCAAGAATCCTCCAGAACATCCAGCTTATCGAAACAGGGAAGCCGCCGTGGGATCATGAGCGGGTGAGCCTGCCCCGCTTCTTCCTGGATGCCCGCCCCGCTGCGGAAAATACCCTGGTGGCCCTGGACGCCGAGGCGGCCCGCCACCTCAAGGCCCTGCGCCTCCGACCCGGTGACGCCGTGGAGGTGGTCCTGGGTGACCAGCCCTGGTCCGCTGACCTGGCGGACCTGGACCGGGCCAAGGCCACAGCCCGTCTGGTGGCCCCCCTCAGTGAGAACCGGGAACCGCCCTTCGCCCTGCAGGCCTGCCTGCCCCTGCCAGCCCAGCTCAGCCTGTTCGATGAGTGGCTACCCCCCCTGGTGGAGCTGGGGGTCACCTTGATCCAGCCCGTGGCCTACGCCCGCAGCGAGTACGACCCCGCCAAGACCGCCGCCCGCATGGAGCGCTGGACCCGGATCATCCACTCGGCCTGTGAGCAGAGCCACCGCAGCCGCCGCCCCGACCTCTGCCCGCCCGTGCCCTTTGAGGCCCTCCTCACCTGGGCGACCCCCCAGCGCTGGGTGGCCTACGAGCTGGCCACGGACCGTGCCAATCCCAGCCTGCAGATGGGTCCCCTGGCCTTCACCAGCGGCCCCGAGGGGGGCATCACCGAGGCCGAGTTTGCGGCCCTCGCCACCGCCGGGTGGCAGCCCGTGTCCCTGGGGCGCAGCATCCTCCGGGCCGTGACGGCCCCCGTAGCCCTGCTGGGTGCGGTGCAGTTCCTCCTCCACGCCCAGCCCAGACCCCAGGCCTGAAACCTCCCCCGGTCCGGGCCCCGTGTTGCGAGGCATAATGAGGGCCTCCCGGAGTCCCCATGCGTACCCTCTTCGCCCTTCTGGCTGTGGCCAGCCTCAGCGCCCAGGCCCCGAAGGTCCAGGAGCCTGCCCTCCGGGCCCACCTCGCCTTCCTGTCCGACGACCTGCTGGAAGGCCGAGGCACGGGCCAGCGGGGCGGGGACCTCACGGTGCGCTACCTGGAGGCCCAGCTGCGGGCCCTGGGCCTCCGCCCGGCCCCTGGCGGGTCCTATCAGCAGCCCGTGACCCTGCTCGGCCTGAAGACCCTGCCCCAGCGCAGCACCCTGAGCTTCATGGCCGCCAGCGCCTGCCTCACCCCGGCCTTTGGGACCGAGCTCGTCTACGGGGCCGGCATCGCCCAGGCCGACCAGGCCTTCGATGCTCCGGTGGTCTTCGGCGGCTTTGGCATCGATGCGCCGGGGGAGCGCTGGGACGACTACAAGGGCCTGGACCTCAAGGGCAAGGTGCTCCTTCTGCTGGTGAATGAGCCCGCCCCCACGGCGGATGAGCCGGGGCTCTTCGATGGCCAGAACCTGAGCATCTACGGGCGCTGGACCACCAAGTTCGAGATGGCCGCCCGGCACGGCGCCGCCGGCGTGCTGCTGGTGCACACCACCGCCTCCGCCAGCTACGGCTGGCCCGTGGTGCGCAACGGCTGGGACGGGGAGCGCTTCAGCCTGGCCCACGAGGCCCCGGGCACCCCCATCCAGGGCTGGGTCACCGAGGATCTCGCCCGGACCCTGGTGAAGCAGGGCGGGCAGGACCTGGACACCCTGCGGGCCCAGGCCCAGCGCCGGGACTTCCGCCCGGTGCCCCTGGCCCTCACCCTCAAGGGCCAGCTCACCAGCACCGTGCGCACCGTGCAGCAGTTCAACGTGGCGGGCGTGGTTCCCGGCACCGACCCCACCCTCAAGGAAGACCTCGTCATCTACAGCGCCCACTGGGATCACCTGGGCAAGGGCACCACGCCTGCGGTGGATACCCACCCCGGGCATGGGCCCGATGACATCTACAACGGGGCCGTGGACAATGCCTCGGGCTGTGCCGCCCTCCTGGCCATGGCCCAGGTGGCCGTGGCCACCCCGGCCCGGCGCAGCCAGATGTTCCTGTTCGTCTGCGCCGAGGAGCAGGGCCTCCTGGGCTCCCGGGGCTATGCGGTGGCACCCCTCTGGCCCCTGGCCAAGACTGCCGCGGACCTCAACTTGGATAGCCTCAACTGGGTGGCCCGCACCCGGGACATCGGCCTGCCCTTCGGCGACCGCAGCACCCTGGGGGACACGGGCCGAGCCCTGGCCAAGGCCCAGGGACTGACGGTGGCACCGCCGCGCCCAGACACCGCCGGCGGCTACTTCCGCTCCGACCACTACAGCTTCGTTCAGGCGGGCGTGCCAGCCCTCTCCGTGGGGGGTGGCCGGGACTTCATCGGCCCCGACCCCGCCGCCCTCCGGACCAAAGCCGCCACCATGGGCACCCGCTACCACCAGGTGACCGACGAGTACGACCCCACCTGGGACCTGGGCGGCATGGTCCAGCAGGCCCAGTTCACCTTCGACCTGGGCCAAGCCATCGCCAACGCGACCGAAAAGCCCCGCTTCCTGAAGCCTGTCGGGGCTCGCTGACGCCTAATCCCCGAAGCAGATGCCCAGGTCGCGGCCGGTCTGGATGGTGTCGCCGTCCAGGGGTACGCCCTTCATGCGGCCAGCGACCTCTTCCAGGGGCACGTAGTTCACGTTGGGTGAGGCCAGGGCCACCATGACGCCGCTGTGCCCTTCGGCCAGGGCCCGCACAGCGGCGGCGCCAAAGCGGAGGGCTGCCAGGCGGTCGAAGGTGGTGGGACTGCCGCCCCGGAGAAGGTGGCCGAGCACCACCACCCGGGCGTCCTTGCCGGTCAGCTCCTGCAGGGCCCGGGCCACGCGATCGCCCTCGCCACCCAGGCGCTCTTCGTGGCCGATCTCAGCCGCTTCCAGCACGGCACGGTGGCCATCGGCGGGCCGGGCGCCTTCGGCGACGGTCACCAGGCTGTAGAGGCGACCCTGGTTGTCCCGCTCCCGGATCTTGGTGGCCACCTTGGTGAGGTCGAAGGGAATCTCGGGGATGAGGATGGCGTGGGAGCCCCCGGAGATGCCGGCGTGGAGGGCGATCCAGCCCGCATAGCGGCCCATGACCTCCACCACGATGATCCGCTGGTGGCTCTCGGCGGTGCTGTGCAGGCGGTCGAGGCACTCGGTGGCGAAGCTCACGGCGGTGTCAAACCCGAAGGTGGTGTTGGTCTTATCCAGATCGTTATCGATGGTCTTGGGGACGCCCACCACCCGCAGGCCCTTCTTGGCCAGGGCGTGAGCGATGGTGAGGGAGCCGTCCCCACCGATGGACACCAGGGCATCCAGCTCCCGGCGCCCGAAGAACTCCAGGATCTCGTCCGTACGGTCCACTTCCTTCACGGTGCCGTC
>CAITBU010000033.1 GCA_903890595.1 uncultured Holophagaceae bacterium
ATACTTCCATTTGTCTACGGATTCCGCTCACAGCATTAGATGGCGTATTGACCCACAAACGGAAACCAACTGAGAGCCATCCATCCGATCGATGATGCTTTCGAGGACGGAGCCCATGACCTTCTGGGCCCCAGCCATGCCCAGGTTGGCCGATTGTTGAGTGAGGAAGCCAGCCTTGGCGTCCTTGAGCGGCTGCATGAAGTAGTAGTTCATCCCGCTAATCATCAGCTCCTCAACGACCTCGGCGAGCTCACCGCTGTGTTCCATGGGGTCCGTCGAGCTCTCGATCCGGTCGAGGAGAGAGAGGGTTCGCTTGTGGAGGGCCTCGGAGTAATAGAAGCGAAGGGAGGGATGGGACGGATCCCCAACAACCTTAGCCGCCGCCTTGGCGGGGCGCTTGCCCGGAGTGGTTGCCTTGCCTGTCGATGGCGTGGCCATGCCCGCAAGGATACGCCCACCACACAGCATTCGCTGCGGTTACATTTTCAGAAATTTCCGTGATGCATAGGCCAAGCAGAGAATGCTGATCGAACCCGCCTGCAGCGAGGTGCTGGGCGGAGTCCAGGCAGCCGGAGGATGAGCGCGAAGAGAAGGGAATGCAGGCAGGGTCCCAATTGAGGTAAGGATTAGAGATCAGCGATCCACTATGGGTTGCAGTGGTTGGCCCTGCCAGGGCCAGCTCATGGAAAACCTTTTCCCATTCAGGAAAACACTGACCCAAGTCTTCTGCACCACATAGTGGTAGGTGATGAAACAAACAATGGTTGTGAAACTGCACACACACAAAAATTTAAATGTGGCTGGAAGATCATATTGAACCATCCACCAGGCCGCTAAACAGATGACAGGCAGATGGGTCAGGTAGACCCAGTACGAGGACTGCGACACATACAGGATCCAGGGGGACTCGTAGTCAAAGAATCGCTGCGTGACTCCGATGAGGAGGTAGATAAGTGCCCATATGCTGAGGCCATGTACAAGGACTGCCATCAGATGGGTGTAACCCCATTGCCCCGGGTCGGCCCGATCCAGATGGCCCATAACCTGCGACAGCGGGAATAGGATCGAGGCGGCTACAGCGAACAAGAGTACATGACGCTGGGCAGCGTACAGGATTTCACGGTAGGCATGAAACACATAGCCGCACACAAAGAACATCCCGAAGTAAATGAGTGAAGGCACATGCGGCGTTAGGAAAGCGACCCCCTCGATCCCCTGCCCTCCACGAAAGGGCCAGAGCGATAGCGCCGTGAATAAACTGAATAGCACTGCTGTGATGGGAGTGGACCCGAGCCTACGCAGCTCTGCTTCATATGGGCGACTGAGCCAAACCAGTAGCCGACACAAGGGAACCAGCAGGTAGAAGAAACACAGGTAGTAAAGAAACCACAGATGCAAGAGGGGAACATGGCCGACAGGAGCACCTGCCGCAACCATTGCCTCGCCGATTTCCCTGTCTAGGATGCGCGACTCCAATCGATCGGGTAATAAGTGATGGGTACCAAAACGAGCACTGAGCATGAAGTCAGCCGCGAACAGGCCAGCCAAGGGCAATATCGTCACCATGCTCACAAGCAACGGTGCAAGTACCCGGGCTGCCCGATTTTTGTAGGTACCCCACATGCCTCTCTTATCGATGAGTAGTGAGGCAAAAAAACCGGACATGAGGAAGAACATTGGCATGCGAAACTGGTGAATAAAATTAAATATCAGGTCGAACACATGGGCATTGTTCCGATCAGTCGGAACCGGCATCCCAGGGGGTTTCTCGACCAGATAGAACGAGGCACCATGAAGCACAATTCCCAGCAACATCATGGAACTTCGCAAAGCATCCAATCCATAGTACCTGCGGTTATCCATGATTGATCCAAGGGCATGGGATAAGACACTGCGGTCATCTTGGATTTGCGGTCTAACGATGAGGGCTGCAAAAAGGCTATTGTTGCAGCCTAGTCGAATAGGCATTGTGGTGCACGCATTAGTGCCTCTCGCCCAAGGACCCTACGCCCGCTTGAGGACCTCAGCCACGCAGCGCTCGATGCCTACCCAGACGTCGCTGAGGCGGGCGTCGTCGAACATGTAGGCGGCGGTGGTGACGAGCTTGTTCGCCTCGTCCACGACGATCTCCCGGGCCGAGGGGGTGAAGGTGTGGGTCTGACCGAGGTGGACCATGGCCGTGGCGCAGCCGGGGTCGCTGCCCAGGGTCAGCTCGGTGCTGGTCTGGCCCGCCAGGGTCAGGGCCACCAGGGCGGGGGCGATGCAGATGGCACCGACG
>CAITBU010000034.1 GCA_903890595.1 uncultured Holophagaceae bacterium
CCTCTGGATCGCCACCTCCGAGCCTGGCCTCTACCGGATGGAGCGAGGCGCTTTCCGCGCCTTCGGCCCGGCGGAAGGACTGCCCGGCGGCCCCATCCGCCGCCTCCTCCGGGACCGAGCCGGAACCCTCTGGGCCGCCCCTGTGGAAGGCCCCCTGCTCCGCTTCGATGGCGTTCGCTTCCAGCCCGTGCCCTCTGACTCCGCCCAGCTAAGGATCCGCGCCCTGGCGGAGGGCCCGGATGGCACCCTCTGGGTTGGCACCACGGCCTCGGGGCTCTGGCGCCTGGACAAGGGCCGCCTGGTCCTCGCCGCCCTCACGGCTGCCGAGATCACCTCTCTGGAGGTCGGAGCCCAAGGGGAGCTTTGGGTCGGCACCCAGCGCCAAGGCCTATTGACCTTCCAAGAGGGCCGCCTCGAGACCCCTGCCTGGGCGCGCAGAGGACTGCCCACCCGGCCGATCAGCATCCTGCGCCAGGACCGCCAAGGCAGCCTGTGGATTGGTTTCGAAGGGGCCGGGCTCTACCGCCACGCCCCCAACGGTCACCTGGAACCGGCCCTCCCCTCAGCCTCCCCCCACTGGACTCCCGTGAGCCTCCTGGAGGACAGTGCGGGTGCCCTCTGGGTCGGTACCAGCGACCGGGGCCTCCGGGTGATCTATCCCGTGGCCTTCCAGGGCATCCCGGCCGCCGGGGCCGACCCCGAGGTGCCGGTGGCCATGGTCTGCCAGGACCCTGGTGGCACCGTCTGGGGTCTGCTGGGGGACCACACCCTCAGGATCATCCGCCAGGGCCGGGCCGAGCGCCCAGCAGTGCCGGTTCCCCCCGAGCCCATCACCTGCATCTGGCCCCGCCGCTCCGGTGGGCTGTGGGCGGGCACCCGCACCGGGGAGGTGTATATCCTGGGCGGGGGGCCGCTGCGCCGGATGCGCTGGCCCGACGGCCCCCCCCAGGACGCCATCCTTTCCCTGTTCGAGGACGAGGGTGGGGCCCTCTGGGTCGCCGCCTCCCACCAGGGCCTGCATCGCTTGGCCGCGGATGGCACCGCCACCCTCTATCCCACCGCCCGGGGGGTCGTGGCCATGGCCGGAACCGGCGGGGGGGGATCCTTCTACCTCGCCAGCCTCAGCCTGGGCCTCGGCGTCCTGGAGGGGGGCCAGCTGCGGTGGCTGGGTCGGGCAGAGGGACTCGGCGCCAGTGGCGCCCAGTCCCTCCACCTGGACCCTGAAGGCACCCTGTGGGTTGGCACGCCGGAAGGGCTTCGTCGCTATCAGGAGGGGGCTCTCCAGACCCTTCCCGGCCCCCCTGGTCCCCTCCGGTGGGCCATCCACGGCATCCTGGAAGACCCGGGCCATCGCCTCTGGCTCAGCACGGATCACGGGGTCTTCCGGGTCCCGCGGGCCGCTCTGGAGGGCGCCCTGGGCCGGGGGAGCAGCCTCTCGCCCACCCTGTTTGATCACCACGACGGCATGCCCTCGCGGGAGACCAGCGGCGGCGCCCAGCCCGCAGCCTGGTACAGCCGGGAAGGCGACCTCTGGTTCCCCACCGGACGGGGGCTGAGCCGAACCCCGGGAGGGACACCGCCGCTGCCCGAGCCCCCCCTGCGCCTGCACCTCCTGAAAGCCGAGGGAGATGAGACCGTGCTACCGGAGGGCCGCCCCGTCCATGTTCCGCCGGGTACCCGGCGCTTCGAGGTCTACTACACCGCCACCTCGCTCACCCGGGCGGATAAGCTCCGCTTCAGGTACCGACTGGAAGGCCTGGACACGGCCTGGAACGAGGTGGGGGATCGCCGCTTTGCCGCCTACTCCAACTTGCCTCCCGGGTCCTACCGCTTCACCGTGCAGGCCTGGCGCCTGGGAGAGGAGGCCCCGCCCCAGGAGCAGCACCTGGAGATCCAGGTGGACCCCTTCCTGCACCAGCGTCCCAGCTTCTGGGTAGCCTGCGCCCTGGCCGCAGCCGCCTTCGGGTGGTGGCTGCTGCGTCTGCGCTTTCAGCAGGTCGCTGCCCGCTCGGCCGTACTGGCGGAGCGGAATCGGATGGCCCGGGAGATCCACGACCACCTGGCCCAGGGCTTCACGGGCGTCCTGCTGCAGCTGGAAGCGGCCGAAGCCCGCCTGAGCCGCATGGAGGGAGATCCGGAGCCCGTCCTCACCCGCCTGGACCACGCCCGGAACCTCGCCGTGGCCAGCCTGCAGGAGGCCCGCCGCTCCGTGATGGCCCTCAGCCCTCGGCGAGCCGAGGGGGCCGACCTGCTGAGCGCCCTGAAGACCCTGGCCGACCGCCTCCTGGCCGGGACTGACATCCAAGTGGAGCTGGCCCAGACAGGCCAGCCCCGCCGCCTGCGCCCGAAGCTGGAGGACGACCTCCTGCGCATGGCCCAGGAGCTGCTCACCAATGCCCTCCGGCATGGCCACGCCCGCTGGGTGCGGGCTGTGCTCCACTTTGAAGGCCGGCGAGTGACCCTCACGGTCGAGGATGATGGCCAGGGCTTCAATCCCACGGCTACGGCCGGGGGTTACGGCATGCGGAGCATCCGCGACACCCTGCACCAGCTGGGCGGCCGCATGGAGATCGACAGCACCCCCGGCTTCGGCTCCCATATCACCCTTAGCGTACCCTTCAGGAGATGGCTCCCATGACCACGCAACCCCCCGCCCGAATCCGCCTGCTCATCGTGGACGACCATCCCATCGTGCGCGACGGCTTGGTGTCCATCCTGCATGAAGGCGAGCCGGACCTTGAGGTGGTGGGCGAGGCCGGAGACGGGAAGGAAGGCGTCGCCGCCTGGCGGCGGCTGCGCCCCAGCGTGACCATCATGGACCTGCAGCTGCCCGAGCTCAGCGGCGTCGAGGCCATCCGCGTGATCCGCGAGGAAGACCCCAAGGCAAACATCCTGGTGCTCACGACCTTCGACGGCGACGCCGACATCCACCGGGCCATCGAGGCCGGGGCCCTTGGCTACCTGCTCAAGAGCGTGCGGCGGGCCGTGCTCATCGAGGCCGTGCGGGCCGTGGCGGCCGGGCAGCGCTACCTGCCACCCGCCACGGCGGCGCGCCTGGTGGAGGGCATGGAGCTGGAGCGCCTCACCCCCCGGGAAGCGGACGTCCTCCGCCTGCTGGCCCAGGGCGAGCGCAACCGGGAGATCGCCGACGCCCTGGGCCTGGCCGAGCCCACGGTGAAGATCCACGTGAACAACCTGCTGCGAAAGCTCCAGGCCAAGGACCGCACCGAAGCCGCTGTCATTGCGCTCAAGCGGGGGCTGGTGCACCTGTCCCGCTGACACCGCTCGGCGGCAGCAGGATGACGGTGCGCAGCCCTCGACTCCGGGTTAGCGAGCGATCTCGACGGCGCGAAGCTCGCGCATGACCGTGACCTTGATCTGGCCTGGGTACTGCATCTCGGCCTCCACGCGGCGGGAGACGTCCTTGGCGATCCAGTAGGCCTGGTCGTCATTGACGGTGCCGGCGTCCACCAGGATGCGAATCTCACGACCCGCCTGCATGGCAAAGCTCTTCTGCACACCCTTGTAGCTGTTGGCGATGCCCTCCAGCTGCTCCAGGCGCTTCACGTAGGTCTCGAGGATCTCTCGGCGGGCCCCGGGGCGAGCGGCGCTGAGGGCGTCGGCAGCGGTGATGAGCATGGCCTCCACGGTGCGGGGCTCGAAGTCGCCGTGGTGACAGCTCATGGCATGGATGACGGCCTCCTTCTCGCCGTAGCGCTGCATCAGCTGCATGCCGATCTCGATGTGCGTGCCCTCCACCTCGCGGTCGATGGCCTTGCCGATGTCGTGGAAGAGCCCGGCCCGACGCGCAAGACGGCCGTCCGCACCCATCTCTGCAGCCATGTACTCAGCGATCATGGCGACTTCCTTGGTGTGCTCCAGCACGTTCTGCCCGTAGGAGGTCCGGTAGTTCAGGCGGCCCACCAGCTTGTGCAGCTTGGGGTGGACATCCGGGAAGCCCATCTCGATGCAGGCGGCCTCACCGATCTCCTTGAGGTGCTGGTCCATGTCCACCTTGACCTTCTCCACCACCTCCTCGATGCGGGCGGGGTGGATGCGGCCATCGGCCAGCAGCTTGAGGATGGACTGGCGGGCCACTTCGCGGCGGATGGGGTCGAAGCTGGAGACCACGATGCTCTCCGGCGTGTCATCCACGATGAGGTCGCAGCCGGTGGCCTTTTCCAGGGCCCGGATGTTCCGTCCCTCGCGGCCGATGATGCGTCCCTTGAGGTCATCGCTGGGCAGCTGCACGGAGCTGACAGCCTGCTCGGCCACCACGTCCGAGGCCACCCGCTGGATGGCGGTGGCAATGGTCCACCGGGCCTTCTTGGCAGCTTCTTCCTGGCTCTCCTCCTCGATGCGCCGCACCAGCTTGGCGGCGTCCATCTTGGCGGCGTATTCCAGCTGGGAGATCAGCTCCTTCTTGGCGTCGTCCCGGGTGAGTCCGGCGATCTCCTCCAGACGGAGGGACTGGGCCTCGAGCAGCCGCTTGGCTTCGGCCTGCTGGCCCTCCAGCTTCTCCATCTCGGCCTTGCGCTTCTCCGTGAGGGTCTCCAGGTCCCGGGTCTTCTGGTCCACCTGCTGGAGCTTCTTGTCGAGGCCCTCCTCCTTGGAGAGCAGCCGCTGCTCCTGCTTCTCCAGGGTCTTCTGGCGCTCGGTCAGCAGCTTCTCGGCCTCGGTCCGGGCCTGAAGGGCCTGCTCCTTGGCCTTCAGCTCGGACTCCTTGCGGACGCTGTCCGCTTCCTGCTGGCCTCGCTCCCGGAGCCGCTGAGCCTCCCGCTGGGCTTCTGCCAGGAGGCGCTCCCGCTCGGCCTTGATGTCCAGCTCGGCCTTGGACTGGGCCCGCGAGGCCTCCACCGTGGCCTTCTGGGCCTTGAGATACATGAGCAGCCCCACGCCGACGGCGGCGCAGAACATGACTAGAAAAATCCAGGCTATGACATTCATGGGCGACTCCAAGGAAGAGATCCAAAGAGCCACCAGCACCCGATTGATGAAAATCCCCGCTCAGTCGTGGAGGCTTGCCGAGTTCCCTAGCTTGTAGGGGGGAAACCAGATTCCCTGGCTAAGGCGCGCTGTCGCGCAGAACGCACAGGTCAGGGGGAAGGTCTCCCGTTTCGACATACGGAACAAGCGC
>CAITBU010000035.1 GCA_903890595.1 uncultured Holophagaceae bacterium
AACACGCTGGTTCAGGACCAGGTGATGCTCCTGGAGCGCACCACTGAGGCCCGGATCCAGCTGGGGATGGACCTGGCCGCAGATCTGCACCCCATGCGCGGGGATGCCAGCGCCCTGGCCCACCTGCTCCTGAACCTCTCCCTCAACGCCCTGGATGCCATGCCGGATACAGGCAGCCTCAGGTTCCGGACCCGCAACGTAGATGAGCAGTGGATCGAGCTCCTGGTGGAGGACACCGGGTGCGGCATGACTGCGGAGATCCTGGCGAAGGCCATGGACCCCTTCTTCACCACCAAAGAGCAGGGTAAGGGAATCGGCCTGGGGCTCTCGATCTCCCACAGCACGGTGCTGGCGCACCACGGCCAGATGCAGCTCGAGAGCGAACCCGGCCATGGAACCCGGGTGCGCCTACGCTTCCCCGCCTGCGAGAGGGCCTCAAAGCAGACCGTGCCGGAGGAGGTTGCGCCCGCACCGCTGGAAACCAGTGGGACCAGCCTCAGTGTCCTGCTGGTGGACGACGACGAACTGATCCAGAGCTCCATCCAGATGGTCCTGGAGGCCCTTGGTCACGGGGTCATGACGGTATCCAGCGGCGAAGAGGCCCTGGCGAAACTGGAGGCGGGACTCCTGGTGGACCTGGTCATCCTGGACATGAACATGCCGGGACTGGGTGGGGCTGGCACCCTGCCGCACCTTCGTGCCTTGCGCCCAAAGGTGCCCGTCCTGCTCGCCACGGGTCGAATCGACCAGACCGCACTGACCCTGGCCTCGGCTCATCCTGGGGTTACCCTGCTCCCCAAACCCTTCGGCCAGGGTACGCTCCGGAATTCCATCAATAGCCTTGGCCTGGGGTGAAGTGCGTTTTCACAGGTGCTGTGAATCTTCGCAGTAGGGCCGCTGCACCATGACTACTGATTTTGCTTCTTTTGAGCCTAGAGCCAGAGCCCTGACCTCACGGATTCAGGTGAGCCCATCCTTAACCGGTGCTCATCCCCCCTCTCCCCGTGCAGACCTGCATCAATCCCAAGTGATGCTGCCGCCTCGGCTGCGCTCCTGCCAGGCGTGGTCCAGGGCGGGGGCGAGGTCGGGGGGGCACTGGAAGCGCAGGATGGCGTCGGCACTGACGAAGGTCTGTTCCAGGGGCTCTGCGGCAGGGAAAGCCCCCAGGAGGGCGAAGGGCAGGTGGGCCTGGCTGGCGGGCACCCGGAGCGCCCCGGTGCGCAGGATGCGAACCTCCTCCCAGAACCCGGCTTCATCGGCCACGGCCAGGGCACCCTGGACGCCTTCGGTGTAGGCCCGCACCAGCCCGCCGGTGCCCAGCTTCGTACCGCCGTACCAGCGGATGCAGACGGCGAGGAGGTCCGTGACCTGGGCCCCCTCCAGCACCGCCAGCATGGGCCTTCCTGCTGTGCCGGAGGGCTCGCCATCGTCATCGACACCCTGACTCGTCACCGGCACCCCCTCGCGCCAGGCGCTGCAGTGGTGGGTGGCGTCGAAGTCCCGCTTCCGCAGCAGGGCCAGGACCGCCGCCCGCTCCCCCGCATCCCGGGCCGGGTGCAGCTCCGTCAGGAAGACCGAGGCCTTCTCCCGGAGGCGGTGGACGGCGGGATCCTTCAGGCGGCGCATCTGTCCAGCATGGATGCCACTGGGGGCGGGGGCAACCTTGACGGCTACTTACGGAGCAATACACTGTATGTATGGTTCAGTTCGAATGGGACCCACCAAAGGCCACCGCCAATCTGAAGAAGCACGGGATCTCCTTCGAGGAGGCCCAGTCTGTTTTCTACGATGAGTTTGCCGTTCAGTTCTACGACGAGGACCACTCCGCCTCAGAGAACCGTTTCATCCTGCTCGGCATGAGTGCCCGGGCCCGGATCCTGGTCGTTTGCCACTGCGAACGGGGGAAAGACGACCTCGTCCGGATCATCTCTGCACGCAGAGCCACCAGACACGAGAGTGACTTCTATGGAGGTGACCACCCATGAGAGCCGAATACGATTTCTCGACCATGAAGGCCCGCAAGAACCCCTATGCCTCGAAGCTGAAGAAACCAGTCACCATGCGCCTCTCCGAGGAGGTCGTCCTCTACTTCAAGGACATGGCGATGGAGGCCGGGGTTCCGTATCAGAGCCTCATCAATCTGTATCTCAGGGACTGTGTGGCTCAGCACCGGAAGGTCAAGATCGCCTGGCCGGCCAAGCCTTAAACGCCCTTCCCACATGAGAAACGGCCCGCCAAAGCGGGCCGTTTCTCATAGACCGGGACTGGCGTCCCGGAAAAGCAACTAGCTACATCAACGCGTTGACGATGGCATTCAGGGTCGCGCTGGGGCGCATGGCGGCGCTGGTCTTGGCGTGGTCGGGGTGGTAGTAGCCACCCATGTCCACGGGCTTGCCCTGGGCGCCGATGAGCTCTTCGTTGATCTTCGTCTCGTTGGCACCCAGCTCCTGGGCGACCTTGGCGAAGCGGGCCTGGAGCACGGCGTCCTTGGTCTGGGCGGCCAGGGCCTGGGCCCAGTAGAGGGCCAGGTAGAAGTGGCTGCCGCGGTTGTCGATCTGGCCCACCTTGCGGGCGGGGGACTTGTCGTTGTCCAGGAACTTGGCGATGGCCACGTCCAGGGTCTCGGCCAGCACCTGCGCCTTGGCATTCTTGAAGGCGTTGGCGACGTGCTCCAGGGAGGCGCAGAAGGCGCTGAACTCGCCCAGGGAATCCCACCGGAGGTAGCCCTCTTTCTGGAACTGCTGGACGTGCTTGGGGGCGGAGCCGCCGGCGCCGGTCTCAAAGAGGCCGCCACCGCCCAGGAGGGGCACGATGGAGAGCATCTTGGCGCTGGTGCCCAGCTCGATGATGGGGAAGAGGTCCGTGAGGTAGTCGCGCAGGACGTTGCCGGTGACGGAGATGGTGTCCTTGCCCTCGCGGATACGGTCGACCGAGACCTTCATGGCCTCCACCGGGTGCAGGATGCGGATATCCAGGCCCGTGGTGTCGTGCTGCTTGAGGTAGGTCTCGACCTTGGCGATGACCTGGGCGTCGTGGGCCCGGCCGGTGTCCAGCCAGAAGAGGGCAGGGGCGCCGGTGATGCGGGCGCGGCTGACGGCCAGCTTCACCCAGTCCTGGATGGGAGCATCCTTGGCCTGGCACATGCGGAAGATGTCATCGACCTCCACCTGCTGCTGGAGCAGGGTGGCACCGGCCTCGTCCACGGCGCGGATGAGGCCCGGCTCGGTGGCGATAAAGGTCTTGTCGTGGGAGCCGTACTCCTCAGCCTTCTGGGCCATGAGGCCGACATTGGGCACGCTGCCGATGGTGGCGGGGTTGAAGGCGCCGTGCTGCTGGCAGTCCTCGATGATGGCCTTGTACATGGTGGCGTAGCAGCGGTCCGGAATCATGGCCAGGGTGTCATGCAGCTTGCCGTCGGTGCCCCACATGCGGCCGGAGTCGCGCACCACCACAGGCATGGAGGCGTCCACGATGATGTCGTTGGGCACGTGCAGGTTGGTGATGCCCTTGTCGGAGTCCACCATGGCCAGGGCCGGGCGGGTCGGATACACGGCCTGGATGTCGGCCTCGATCTCGGCGCGCTGGGCTTCGGGCAGGGTCTGGATCTTGGCGTAGAGGTCGCCCAGTCCGTTGCTGAGGTTCACGCCCAGGCTCTTGATGACGGCGGCGTGCTTGGCGAAGACGTCCTTGTAGAACACGGACACCGCATGCCCGAACATGACGGGATCCGAGATCTTCATCATGGTGGCCTTGAGGTGCAGGGAGAGCAGCAGGCCCTCCTGCTTGGCGGCGTCGATCTGCTCAGCGTAGAAGGCGCGCAGGGCCTTGGCGCTCATGACGGAGCTGTCGATGATCTCGCCATCGGAGATGGCAGTCTTGGCCTTCAGGACCTTCACGGCCCCGTCAGCGCCCACGAACTCGATGCGCACGTTGGTGGCCTTGGCCACCGTCACGGAGGTCTCGCTGCCGTAGAAGTCACCGGCAGTCATGTGGGCCACGCGGGACTTGGAGTCGGGAGCCCAGGCACCCATGCGGTGGGGGTGCTTCTTGGCGAAGTTCTTCACGGAGAGGGGCGCCCGGCGGTCCGAGTTACCCTCGCGCAGGACGGGGTTCACGGCGCTGCCCAGGCACTTGGCATAGCGGCCCTGGATGGCCTTCTCGGCCTCGTCCTTGGGCTGCTCGGGGTAGTCCGGCAGGTTGAAGCCCTGGCTCTGCAGCTCCTTGATGGCGGCGATGAGCTGGGGGATGGAGGCGCTGATGTTGGGGAGCTTGATGATGTTGGCTGCGGGGGTCAGGGCCAGGGCACCCATGGCACCGAGGTTGTCGGGAATCTTCTGGGCCTCGGTGAGCTGGTCGGGGAAGTTGGCGAGGATGCGGCCCGCCAGGGAGATGTCCGAGGTCTCCACCGAGATGCCGGTGCCCTCCGTGAAGCCCTGGATGATGGGCAACAGAGAGTAGGTCGCCAGTGCGGGCGCCTCGTCGATCTCGGTCCAGATGATCTTCTGGGTGGTCATGGGTTCTCCTTGTGAGGTTCCGGTCCCAACCAGGGCCCTCGGCACCAAGGCGGCGCCCGGGGGTCCGGCGATGGGGATTCTTAGGTAGGCTCCCACAGCAAAAGCCTTGCGGCAAGCGGCTTTCGTGGCTTACAGGGGATTTGAAACTTCCGTCACGCTTGAAGTCTTAACCCTGCACCGGCATGGCCGCTCCGGAGGCCGCCCGGACGGTCCCCTTGGCCACGGCAAAGTCCATGCGGCCCAGGTTCACCCCGCCAAAGCCGACCTGGAACACCAGGGTCTCGCCATTAGCCTGAGGCAGGCGGACCGGTGCGTCCAGGAAGGTGTGGCTGTGCCCGCCGATGATGGCGTCGATGCCTGCGACTTGGCCTGGCAGCAGGAGATCGCAAGGAGCAGAGCCGCCCTGGTTGTTGTGCCCCAGATGGGAGAGCACCACCACCAAGTCGACCTTTTCCACCTCCCGGAGGCGCTTGATCACGGGCTTCAGGCTCTCGTAGGGGTCCTTCCAGGTGATGCCGGCATGGTTCTTGGGGTCCACCAGCCCGGCAAAGGCTACCCCGACCCCGGTAAGGCCCACCCGCACCCCCGGGAACTCCCGGACGATGTAGGGATGGACCCGCTTGCCCAGCTCCGGGGCGCCCTTGAAGTCGAAGTTGCAGTTCACGAAGGGGAAGGCCGGATTGGCGTGCTGGAGGGTCTCCATGGCGACCATGGCCTCCAGCAGCAGGCCCACGCCGTTGTCGAAGTCGTGGTTACCCAGGGTCCCGGCGTCGTAGCCCACCATGCGCATGAGCTGGTAGTCGAGGCGGCCCTTGTAGCGGTTGAAGTAGGGGGTGCCCTGGAAGGTGTCACCGGCGTCCAGCAGGAGCACCGGCCCGAGCTGCGCTCGGAGCTGCTTGACCAGGGTGGCCCGGCGCGCCACGCCCCCGAGGCCGCTGATGGCGCCGTTGCCGGGGCCGAAGGGCTCGATGCGGGAGTGGGTGTCGTTGGTGTGTAGCAGGGTGATGCGACCCCCGGCGGGCGGTGCCTCGGCCCGGAGGGGCAGGCTGCCAGCAGCAGAAGCGGCGGCGAGGGAGGCTAGGAAGGTGCGGCGTTCCATGGTCAGCTCCCTAGAGCGTGCTCAGCTTCTTGTCGCGGATGGCTTCCAGAATGGGCACGGGCACGGTGAAGCGACCCGCTGGCGGGGGCAGCAGGTCCTTGCGGGCCTTGGCCAGGGCAGCGCACTCGTCCAGCAGCATCTGGCGCAGGGTGATGCCCGTGGTGACGGCCTTCCGCCCCTTCTTCAGGGTGGGGATGGAGTCGCCGCCGGCATAGAGGTAGTCGGAGGTGGCCACCCGCACCATGGCAGCGGGATCGATGGGCTTGCCGTCGTCCCAGGTGACGGTGAGGACGGCCTTCTCGGCTGTTCCTTCCACCTTCACCAGCACTCCGGAGGAGGGCTCGCCGCCCCGGCGGAGCAGGCCCTCGCGGACCACCTGGATGACCTCGGCGCCGGTCAGTTCCACCACCACCAGCTCGTTCTCGAAGGGCATCAGCTCGAAGATGTCGCCCACCTTCAGCTGGCCGGCCCGCAGGTTTGAGCGCAGGCCCCCGGAGTTGGTGATGGCGAAGCGCACCGGTGCGTCGACGGCACCCTGGGCGGCCAGGCGCATGACATCGGCGACCCAGTAGCCCAGCAGGTTTTCCTCACCGCGGCGGCCACGGAACAGGCCCTGGGGAGCGTTCACCAGGGGCTGCCCGAAGCTGGCCTTGATCTCCTCGGCCAGGGGGGCAATCACCTTCTGGATGGCGGGATCCTCGGCAATGAGCGGACCGACAGGGATCACCTGGGCCTTGACGGTGGCCTGGGCCCCGAGGGGCAGGACGGCCAGGAGGGTGGCGAGCAGGAAGGGGGCTGACCTAGGCCTCATCGGCGGCTTCCTCCAAGACGGTGCAGGCGCCCCGCACGGTGTGGTCGTGGCGCCAGTAGAGGGCTGCGGCCCGTAGCAGCCAGCCCATAATCCAGCCGTTCAGCAGCGTGACCAGCACCTGGAGCAGGAGGAAGGTCCAGACTCGCAGGGAGGTGCCACCGCCCATGCGCCAGGCCAGGAGGAGCACCAGGAAGGGCGGAATGGCGCGGGCGGCCGCACCGCCCAGGGCCAGGGCACCCCACTGGACGGGGTGGGACCAGAGGGCCAGGAAGGCATCCTTCAGGTGGCGGCGCCAGCCGGCGTGGAGGCGCTCGGTCCAGCCCAGGCGGCAGAGCCACCACTGGATGTTCAGAGCTGCGATGAAGGCCATCCACACCAGGGGGCGGCCAATGAAGGCGGTCCAGCCCAGGCCGGTGATGCCGAGGCGGCCCAGATAAGCGAGGCTGGCGTCCAGGCCCCAGGCCACCAGGCCCAGGGGCAGGACGCCGATGAGCAGCGTGTCCAGGGCCCCCAGTAGCCAGGGTCCCAGGGTGGCGCGAGTGCCAGCGGCCTCGCCCTGGAGGCGCCACCCGCACCAGAGCACGATGATGAGGCCCAGGCCGAACAGGTGCACGGTCGGAGAGTTGGTCAGGCGGTGCTGAATGCCCCCGTTCTGCCACAGCTCCCAGATGTCCCGGGCGCTCAGCTGCTCACCCCAGTGGGTGGGCAGGGCGCTCCAGCCGGCGGCCCGGCGCAGGTGCCCAGCCCAGCCCAGGGCAGGGCCCGTGACCACCAGGACCCAGCCCAGCATCAGGCCCCAGCCCCAGCGACCGAAGCCCCCGCTCAGGGCAGCCCGGAGGAAGCTCCAGGGCGCACGGGGCGCCAGGGGGTCCTCCGTGTGGATGCTGGTGGGGCGGGCCTCGAGATCCATGGTTCGTCCGAAAAATGCGCTGTCCCATCAAACCACACTTCGAGGCCCCTCACTTGACAGGAACCGGCCCCTCAGGCTTTCATCGAAGCCATGACGCTGCTCTCCCTGACCCCCTGCCGGGGCCCCCAAGTCGGGGCTTGGCGGTGGCGTGTCGGCTTGGACGGCTCCCTGCGCGCGGCCTAGCGGCCATCGCCCCCCTGGACCTTCCAAGCCCGACCCCACGGTCGGGCTTTTTCGTATCTGGATACCCCATGACCTCCGACACCCTGCACCTGATCCGCCACCCGCTGCCCGCGGATCTCCTGACGCCCCTGGCGGCCTACCTGGCCCTGCGCCCGGCGGGGGCCAGCCTCCTGCTGGAGTCCTGCGACCAGGGCGAGCGGGTCGGCCGCCACAGCTTCGTCCTGCTCGAAGGCGAGGCCCAGTGCCGCCTGGAGTCCCCCGCCACTGGCTGGGTGCCCGCCCTGCGGGAGCTGGCGGGACCGCCCCCCATGGACACCCTCCACGACCCGGGTGCCGCCCTGCCGGCCCGCCGGGAGCCCCTCCCCGTGGGCGTGGGCTGTGCCGGCTACCTGGGTTTTGAGGCCATGGGCGCCGCCGAGCCCACCCTGCGCCTGCCCGCCAAGAACAGCCTGGGCCTGCCCGGCCTGTGGGTCCGCCGCTTCGACACCGCCCTGGTCTTCGACAACCTGCACCAGGTGGCGGAGCTGCAGACCCTGGATGCCGATCCCGAGCATGGCTACGCCCGGCTCCGCAAGCTGCGGGCGCTGCTTCTGGCGGGGGTGGGGGATCCCGGCCCCTCCGAGGCCCGGCCCGCCGCCATTCCCCAGATCACCCAGGAGACCTTCGAGGCCACCGTCCGCCAGGCCCAGGAGCTGATCCTCGACGGCGACGTCTATCAGCTCGTGCCCAGCCAGCGCTTCCGCATCGAGGACCCACCCACACCCCTGGAGGCCTACCGCCGCCTCCGCCGCCTCAACCCCAGCCCCTACGGCTTCCTCCTGGAGTGGGAGGACTTTGCCCTGGTGGGGGCCTCGCCAGAGATGCTGGTGCGGGTCAACGGGACCGAGGCCGAGACCCTGCCCATCGCCGGAACCGTCCCCCGGGGCGCCAGCGCCGAGGAGGATGCGGAGCGCTTCCAGGCCCTGCAGCGGGACCCCAAGGAGCTGGCCGAGCACCAGATGCTGGTGGACCTGGCCCGCAACGACCTGGGCCGGGTGGCGGTGCCCGGCGGGGTTCGGGTCGAGCTGCCCCTGGCCCTCCAGCGCACCAGCCATGTGCTGCACCTGACCACCACCGTGAAGGCCGTGCTCAAGCCCGGTGTGGATGCCCTGGATGTCCTGGAGGCTGCCTTCCCCGCCGGCACCGTGAGTGGGGCCCCCAAGCTGCGGGCCTGCCAGCGCATCGCCGAGATGGAGGGTGAGGTGCGCGGCCCCTATGGTGGCGTGCTGCTGCGCCTGGGGGCAGACGGGGTGCTGGACACGGCCCTCATCCTGCGCACCGCTGTCTACACCGGGGGCGCTGCCTACATCCAGGCCGGTGCCGGGGTGGTGCGCGCCTCCAACCCGACCTCCGAGTTCTTCGAAACCCTGCACAAGCTCGGCGCCATCGCCCAGGCCCTGGGCGTGCGTCTCCCCGGAGCCGCCCGATGATTTTGCTGATCGACGCCCTCGACTCCTTCACCTACAACCTCGTCCAGGCCTTCGAGACCCTGGGAGCGCCCGTGCGGGTGGTGCGCCACGACGCCATCACCCTGGCCGAGGCCATGGCCCTGGCCCCTCTGGCCGTGGTGCTCTCGCCCGGTCCCGGCCATCCCACCGAGAGCCCCGCTCACATGGCCCTGGGCGAGTCCGAGTGGGCCGTGCCCATGCTGGGCGTCTGCCTGGGCCACCAGGCCCTGGCCGCCGCCTCCGGGGGCAAGGTCGTCCGCGCCCGGGAGCCCCTCCACGGCGAGGCGACCCCCCTCGACCATGACGGGACGGGGCTCTTCCGGGGCCTGCCCCCCGGCCTGCCCGTGGGCCGCTACCACAGCCTCATCGCCGATGCGGACACGCTCCCTCCCTGCTGGCGCATCACGGGCCGCAGCGGCGGCGGCGAGGTGATGGCCATGGTGCATCGGCACCTGCCGCGCTGGGGCGTGCAGTTCCATCCCGAGAGCATCCTCACCCCTGACGGCCCCGCCATGCTTGCCAACTTCCTCCGCCTCGCCAAGGACGCCCAGCCATGACCCTGCTGACCACCCACAACCCCATCCGCCCCCTGCCGGAGGCCACCGCCGCCGAGCTGATGAAGATCTTCATCGACCAGGACACCGATGCCCTGCTGGTGGGCGCCTGCCTGGCCCTGCTGGCCCAGCGGGTGCCGGAGGCCCACGAGCTGGCGGCCTTCGCCGAGGCCCTCTCCGAGGTGGCCGTGCCCTTCGCGGGAGTCCCCGAGGGCGCCCTCGACACCTGCGGCACCGGCGGGGATGGCTCCTCCACTGCCAACCTCAGCACCCTGGCGGCCCTCCTGCTGGCCCACATGGGCGTGCCCATCGTCAAGCACGGCAACCGCGCCGCCACCAGCCTCTGCGGCAGTGCGGACCTGCTGGAGGCCCTGGGCTACGACCTGGCCCGGCCCGCCGCGGACCTGGCTGCGGACTTGCGCCACCGGGGCTTCGCCTTCCTCTTCGCCCCGGCCTACCATCCCTTGCTGGGCCGTCTGCGGGAGATCCGCCGGCGCCTTGGCATTCCCACCATCTTCAACCAGCTGGGTCCCCTCCTGAACCCCGGCCGGCCGCCCCTGCAGCTGCTGGGCGTCGCTCGCGAGGAGATGCTGGCCCCCATGGCGGGGGCCCTGGCCCAGCGTCCGGGTCTGCAGCGGGCCTTCGTGGTGCACGGCAAGGATGCGGAAGGGAAGGGGCTGGACGAGGCCTCCATCGAGGGCCCGACCACCCTGGTGGCCGTGACCGACGGTCGCCTGGCGCCGCCCCAGGTGCTGGTCCCCCGGGAGCTGGGCATTGCCCCGCCGACCCGCCATGCCCTGCGGGTGGCGGACCGGGCCGAGGCCCTGGCCGTGGCCAAGGGCCTCTTCGGCGGCACCGCCCACGCAGACTTCCGGCCTGCTGTGGCGGATGCGGTGGCACTCCAGGCGGCCCTGGGCTGTCACCTGCATCGGAGCCTTGGGCTGGAGGGCCTCGCCGAGACCTACCGCGAGTGCCGCACAGTCCTCAGTCAGGGCTTCCCGCTGCCCCTGCCTGCCCCTGGAGAGGCCCGCTAATGACCATGCTTCCAGATCCTGCGGAGCTGGTGGCCGGCACGGGCCTGCCTGCGACGTCGCACCTGCAGCGGGTGCTGGTCTCTGAGCTGGCGCGCATACCCCTGCTGCCGGTGATGGCTTCGCCTCCTACCGCAAGCGGCGCAGCCCCCTTCGAGGCGGCGCTGCGCCGGGATGCCGCGGCTCGGGGCGGAGCCATCATCGCCGAGTACAAGCAGGCCTCCCCCAGCCTCGGTCCCTTTGCGGAAGGCACGCCGCTGCTGCCCCAGCTGGAGGCCTACCGACAGGGGGGTGCCTCGGCCTTTTCGATCCTCACGGAGCCGGCCCTCTTCCGCGGCTCGGCCTGGGACCTGACCCTCGCCACCACCCTGGGGGTGCCCTGCCTCTACAAGGGCTTTGTGCTGTCGGAAGCCCAGCTGGACGAGGCCGCCACGGCCGGAGCCCAGGCCGTGCTGCTCATCGCCCGGGTGCTGAAGGGACACACGGCGGCCTTCGCCGAGGCGGCCCGCGCCCGGGGTCTGGAGCCCCTGGTGGAGCTCCACGACCTCACTGAGGCCGGCTACGCCCAGGCCAGCGGGGCGCGCCTGGTGGGCATCAACGCCCGGGACCTCTCCACCTTCACCCTGGGCCTGCCCACGGCG
>CAITBU010000036.1 GCA_903890595.1 uncultured Holophagaceae bacterium
GGCCCTCTGCCAGGGGCACCCCGCCGAGGACGCCTTCGAGATCGCCGCCCCCATCGGGGAAGTGCCCTACGCGCCCCTGGGCCACCTGCATGCGGCCTCACCCACCGGTCGGGCCTCCCTGAGCCGGGTGCGGGTGCTGGAGCGCCAGGAGGGGACCGCCCTGCTCGAGGTGGAGATCGCCACGGGGCGGCCCCACCAGATCCGCATCCACCTGGCCTTCGCTGGCCATCCCCTGGTGGGTGATCCCCTCTACGGCCCCGGCGGGACCCCCCTGCCCGGTACCTCCGCCCTCCCGGGGGACGGCGGCTACCACCTCCACGCCTGGCGACTGGCCCTGGACCACCCCACCACCGGCCAGCGCCTGACCCTAAGCTGTCACCCACCGCCCCTGCTGCGCCCCAAGGTGCGGACCTAACCCCCTCCATCTTTCCTTCCATCTCGGAATCGGCGGCGCCGATTCCGAGTAGAGGACGAAATCAAGAGTGGGCTCACCCGCCCCTAGTTGTGCACGCCCGGGGCCTCGCGGCCGGTGTTCTCCACGTACTCGGCGTAGGTGCCGGGGAAGACCATGGGGGCCTCGTGCTCCTCGCCGCCCAGCTCCAGCACCCGGTTGGCCAGGCCCCGCAGGAAGGCGCGGTCGTGGGACACGAACAGCATCGTCCCTTCGAAGTCCTTGAGGGCCTCGATGAGCATCTCCTTGGTGGCCAGGTCCAGGTGGTTGGTGGGCTCGTCCAGCACCAGGAAGTTGGGCGGATCAAAGAGCATCCGCGCCATCACCAGGCGGGACTTCTCGCCCCCGGAGAGGGCCCGTACCTTCTTGTCCACGTCGTCCCCGGAGAACTGGAAAGCGCCCAGCAGGTTCCGGACCACGCCCAGGCCCTCCATGGGGAAGTCCTGCTGCATCTGCTCCAGCACCGTCAGGTCCGGGTTCAGGAGGTCGAGGGCCTGCTGGGAGAAGTAGCCCAGCTTGAGGCTGGCCCCCAGGCGCACGGTGCCCGCATCCGGCGGGATGGCCCCGGAGACCATCTTCAGCAGCGTCGACTTGCCGGCCCCGTTGCGGCCCATGACGCACCAGCGCTCGCCCCGCCGGATGTGCAGGGCCAGGCCGTCGTAGATGCGGCGGACCCCATAGGCCTTGCACACGCCCTCGAGCATGGCCACATCGTCGCCGGAGCGACCGGGGATGCGGAAGTTCCACTTGCCCACGTGGCGCTTGCGGGGCGGCTCGATGCGCTCGATCTTGTCCAGGGCCTTCACCCGGCTCTGCACCTGGGCGGCCTTGGCAGCGTGGGCCGAGAACCGCTCGATGAAGCGCTGCTCCTTGGCCAGCTTGGCCTGCTGGCGGGCGTAGGCGGCCTCCTGGTTGGCCTCCCGGGTCTCCTGCTCCTTGACGTAGAAGTCGTAGTTGCCGCTGTAGGTGACGATGTCGCCGCCGTCGATCTCCAGCACCTTGGTGACCACCCGGTTCATGAAGTCCCGGTCGTGGGAGGTCATGAGGAGCGTCGAGGGTACAGCCTTGAGGAAGTTCTCCAGCCAGAGGATGGACTCGATGTCCAGGTGGTTGGTGGGCTCGTCCATGAGCAGCACGTCGAAGTTGCCCAGCAGCACCTTGGCCATGGACACGCGCATCTTCCAGCCGCCGGAGAGAGCCCCCACATCGCCGTCGATCTGGTCCTCGGCAAAGCCCAGCCCGCTCAGACAGGCCCGGGCCCGGGCCTCCAGCTCGTAGCCGCCCAGGTGCTGGTACTCCTCCTGCACGTGGCCGAAGCGGTCCAGGATGGCCTCCAGCTCGTCCCCCCGGGTGGGGTCCGCCAGCCCGTGCTCCAGGTCCATGAGCTCGTGGTGCAGGTCCCCCAGGCGGCCGCTGCCGGCGATGGCCTCGTCCAGCACGGACTGCCCGGACATCTCGTCCACCTCCTGCCGGAAGTAGCCGATGGTGAGCTTCTTCGGCAGGCTGACGGTGCCGTCATCCGGGGACTCCTCGCCCACAATCATGCGGAAGAGCGTGGACTTGCCGGCCCCGTTGGGCCCCACCAGGCCCACCTTCTCGCCCGGGTTGAGCTGGAAGTCTGCCTCTATGAAGAGCACCTGCCGACCGTACTGCTTGCTGACACTGGAAAACGAAATCATCAGGCCTCAACTTTCCCACTGGCTTTGCCGGCATCCCGGGGTCCATGCATGAGTTCAATGACGGCCTGGTTCAGCCGCAGGCGGGTCTCGTGACGCTCGAAAGCCCGGGTGATGTAGCGCGCCCGGATCTCGATGCCGTTGGCCGCCGTGACCAGGTTCAGCCCCGGGGCGGCGGAAAAGGTCTTCACCCGGTAGCGGGCCGTGGCGCCCTGCCACTCCTGCTCAGCAAGGCGGGCATTGGCCTGGGTCTCCTGGTCTACCAGGTGCTGGATGCCGTCCAGGATCGGATAGGGGTCCCGGCCGGCGGGAATGGCCACGTTCAGCTCATCCCACATCCACTTGCCGGAGGTGGAGAAGTTGAAGAAGTGGCCTTCGATGGCGAAGTTGTTGACGAAGGCCACCCGGCGCCCGGTGGGGTGCCCTGAATCGTTCCAGCTACCGGTCTCCAGCACCACCGTGCGCAGGAGGCCGATCTCCACGACTTCACCGCCCACTCCGCGGATTTCGACCCAGTCGCCCACGCGGATGCCGTTGCGGCCCATGAGGATGAACCAGCCAAAGAAGGCCACGATAAAGTCCTTCATGGCCACCGTGAGGCCCGCACCTGCCAAGCCCAGCACCGTGGTGGTCTGGGCTGGTAGGCCGAAGCAGACGAAGAGAATGCTAAGCCCACAGGTGGCCTGAAGGGCCAGCTTCACCGCCACCCTCAGGGTGCCTGCGCCCTTGTCGGTATCCGCAGCCCGGTGGAACAGGTGATCCACCAGGAAGCCCGCCATGACTGCGGCCAGGGCCAGCCCCAAGACCCAAAGCAGACGGGCCAGACTGCGGTGCAGGGCCGTGATGCCGTAGCCCTCCACCAGGAGCCGCCAGCTGCCATAGACCTCCGCCAGGCCCTGCTGATCCTGGATGCGACGGCCCATGTCCGTGAGCCGGCGCTGGTCGTCTGCGTACTGCTTGAGGTAGGTCACCGCCTCCTGGGCCGAGTCCTTGCCGGGGCCCTGGCCAGCGCCCTGCCCTTCCTTGACCAGGCCCGTGGCCCAGTACTTGGCGGCCTCCCGGTCGCCCTGCTCCTGCTTGACCTTGGCGGAGATTTTTTCGTGCCGCTTGCCCAGCAGCGTGATCTTGGCCAGGGCCTCCTGGCGGGCACCTTCCAGCCGGGCGGCCTTGGCCCGCAGGAAGCTCCACTCGCCGATCTGGCCGGCCAGGCTGGTGGGGTGGAAGGCCGGCGCCGCGCGAGGAGCAGCCAACAGCTGCGAGGACTCCCGGTCCGCCGCTTCGTGGGCCTCCTTCAGGCGGCGAATGCGGACCTGGGTGTCCCCGCCGACCCGCGCCAGGTCAGCGTTCGCAGCCTCGACCTCGTCCTGATCCAGCTCCAGCTGGGCCTTGGCCACCTCCAGCTGATCCTGCAGGGGGCCCTGCCCCGCCCCTTGTGCAGCGGTCAGCTGCCGGGTGAGCCTGGCGATGACCTGGCGATCTGCCTCCACCTGGGCCTCGGCCTTGGCCTTGGCTTCGCCCTGGGCCTTGAGCTCAGGGGTGTCCTGGACCGGGGCAGCGACCGCCCGCCGCAGCGCATCGGCGAAAGCCAGGTCGACTTCGTGGTTGGCCAGCCGCTCCGCCTGGCGGGCCAGCTGGAGTTCCTCCCCGGTCAGGGCTTGGGAGAGCAGGCTCCGGGCGGTCAGGAGCGGGGACTGATCCACCAGCTGTTCCCGGCGCGGGGCCTGCCTACGCAGTCCCGGGTTCTTGGGGGCCTGGTCCCCCTGGGTCGCTGGCGTCAGCGGCTCCCGGGTCCACTGCCACCCCGCCGCCACCAGGGCGGTCAGGAGTAGGAGTGCGGCTGCGGGTAGCCAGGGGCGTTGTTTCATCTCGTCCAGACAAACATGATCCACCTCAGAACGCAAAACCCCGGAGCCAGGCTCCGGGGTTCAATTGGACTTCCAGGAAAGGAGGTCAGGCCTACTTGGGGCCCTCTTCCTTCTTGGGGGCTTCCTTCTTGGCGCCTTCCTTCTTGCCGGCCTTCTTCTTGCCGCCACAGTCAGGGCAGTCCTTGCAGGACTCGGCCTTGTTCTTTTCGCAGCAAGCCATGCCACAAGCGGGCTTCTTGCCTTCAGCCTTCTTCTCTTCGGCGGCGAAGCCGACGAACGCGAAGGAACTCACGAGTGCGATTGCGAGAAACTTCTTCATGGAATCCTCCGGTTGGGTGGGACCCGGTCCCACCGAAACACCTTACCCACACCAGCGCTTGTGCCCAACAAGAAAATGCCGTGAACCCGGA
>CAITBU010000037.1 GCA_903890595.1 uncultured Holophagaceae bacterium
CCATGAGGCCCCGGCAGTTCTCCCGGCCCTGGAGGTCGAAGCCCTTCACCATGCCCGTGCCCATGTCATGGACCAGCACAGCCTGGACGGCGTCCAGCTCAGCCTTGTGGGCCTCTACGTAGGCCCGGGAGCCTAGCAGGCCCTGCTCCTCACCGCTCCACAGGATGATGCGGAGCGTGCGCCGGGGCTTGAGGCCCGTGGCCTGCAGGGCCCGCAGGGTCTCCAGGGCGATGGCACTGCCCGTGGCATTGTCTGTCGCGCCAGTCCCCAGGTCCCAGCTGTCCAGGTGGCCGCCGAGGATGACGATCTCCTGGGCCAGGTCCGTGCCGGGGATGTCTGCGATCACGTTGTGGGCCTGCACCGGCTGGGCCGAGAAGGTGCCACCCAGGGACAGCTCGAGCTTTACAGGCTCCTTGCGGGCCACCAGGCGCAGGAGCATCCGGTAGGGCTCCTGCGGCAGGTAGGCCGAGGGGACGGTGGCCCGCTTGGGGTCCCGCCCAGCACCGGCCGTGGTGAAGCTGAGGCCGTTCTTCCGGCCCGACATCATGAGCACCGCCAGGGTCCCTTCATCCAGCAGGAAGCGGGTCATGGCCACCTGCTCCGCCTGGAAGGTCGCCATGTCACCGCCGCCCCGGCGAGGCAAGGCGGGCCGCTTGTCATCGGGGTTCGTGCGCAGCAGGATCTTGCCCTGCAGGCGGCCCTTGAAGGCCTGCAGCTCCTCCAGGTTGCGGGCGTCCACCAGCAAGAGCTCGCCCTGCACGGGGCCGGGGGTCGCCGCCGTCCAGGCCAGCTGATCCACCCGGAAGCGGATGCCGTTCTGGGTCAGCAGCCGGGCGCTGTCTACGCCGCGCGTCCAACCCAGGCCCAGGTCATAGGCTTCTTCGTGGACATTCACGGCACCGAGGGCCTTGGCTTCGGCCATGGCCCAGGCCTGGGCTTGGCGCAGCTGCTGGGAGCCGGTGAGGCGGGGGCCGATCATGTCGGCCAGGTGTTCCACCCGGGCCACCACCTCGCTGCGCTCTTTGATCTCCCTCAGCAGCTTGCCCGCCGGGGTATCCGGATAGCTGGCCAGGACGGGGACCGGGGAAACGACCGGGGCGGCCGCCGGAAAGGGCGACTGGGCCTGAAGCAAGCCCGTGAGGGCCAGCGACAGCAAGGCGGAGGTGGGCCGCAGCATGGGATCTCCAGAGAAGGCTGCTATCAGGAAACATCATGTGTTGAGGTATGGCAAGCCCCGGGATCAAGGGTATTCTGGTTGTTCTTCGGAAAAACGAGAAATGGCGACAGATTCCCTTCGGCCCCTGGTGGACCTCCTCAAAGCCCTGGCGCACCCCGTGCGGCTACGGATCCTTGCCCTGTTGCGGGATGGGGAGCTCTGCGTCTGCGAGGTGGCCGAGGTGCTGGAGCTGGCACCCTCCACCGTCTCTGAGCACCTGACGGACCTCCGTCGGGCCGGGCTGGTGCAGGAGCGGAAGGTGGGCCGCTGGGTCCACGTCGCCCTGACCGAAGCGGCCGAAGCCAGGCCAGTCATGGACGCGGTCTGGCCCCTCATGGCCGCCGCCGAGCCCCAGCTGGCCCGGGACCGCGCCCAGGCCCTGGCCCTGCGCAGCGCCGCCGGGGCCCCCTCTCCCCTCCCGGACCCCGTGTCCGACCTCGCCTGACCCTTTCCCCCCACCTCCAAGGAGTCCCCATGTCCACCCAGTCCCAGACCGAGCCCCAGACTGATGCCCCGGCCGAGTCCGGCCTCAATGAAACAACCATGAACCTCATCGCCCTTGGGGCGGCCATCGGGGCCAATGCCGAGCGCGCCTTCCGGGCCCACCAGGCCCGCCTCGAGGCCCTCGGGGTCTCCAAGGACGACATGATCCAGGCCGTGAACATGGCCCTGCGGGTCAAGGGTGACCCCCACCAGATGATGCTGGCCCTGGCCGAGTCCACCCTCACCGAAGGCGGTGGCGGTTGCTGCGGCGGCGGTGGTTGCTGTGAGACCGAGGGCAAGGAGAAGGGCGACTGCGGGGACGACTGTGCCTGCGAAGCCGAGGGCAAGGCCAAGGGCGACTGCGGCGACGACTGCGGCTGCGCCAAGTAGGTTTCCCCGGCAGGTTGAAAAAGTCTGGGAAGGTCAATTCGGGGTCTTGCTTTCTTATTTCTAGAAATTTAGAATTAAGCCATGACCTCCCCTGGCAACCCCACCCTCCCCCACGCCACCCGGCAGCTGAAGGCTCTGGCCCATGCGGGTCGGCTGGCCATCGTGCGGGCCCTGGTGCAGGGCCCCGTGGAGGGCACCCCTGCGGGGCAGGTCCAGGCCCTCCTGGGTCTGCCGGCCTCGACCCTCAGTCACCACCTGGCCGACCTCACGGAGGCGGGCCTGCTCAAGGCCGAGCGCCAGGGCACCACCATCCGCTATGCCGTGCGCTTCGATGAGCTGCGGGCCCTGACGGACTACCTCTGGCAGGACTGCTGCGGCGGCGGCTGCCGCGACCCCCACTGCCTCTGAGCCCGGAGTGACCATGGAACCCACCCTCCATCCCACCCACCGCAAGGTGCAGGACGCCTATGGGCGCATCGCCCGCATCGGTGGGGGCTGCTGCGGCCCCCAGTCCGGCTGCTGTGGCGGGGGCCGCATCGATGAGGTGGCCCAGGGCGTGGGCTACTCGGCCGAGGACCTGGCCACCCTGCCCGAGGGCGCCAACCTGGGCCTGTCCTGCGGCAACCCCACCGCCATGGCCGAGCTGAAAGCCGGCGAGACCGTGCTGGACCTGGGCAGCGGGGCGGGCCTGGATGTGTTCCTGGCGGCCCAACGGGTGGGTCCCGAGGGCCAGGCCATCGGCGTGGACATGACCCGGGACATGGTGGCCAAGGCGCGCACCAACGCAGCGTCGTTCCGGCGCCGCACAGGGCTGGACAACGTGGTCTTCCATCACGGGCAGATCGAGGCCATCCCCCTGCCGGATGCCTCCGTGGATGTGGTGCTCTCGAACTGCGTGCTGAACCTGAGCCCGGATCAGTCGGCTGTGTGGCGGGAAATCGCTCGGGTGCTGAAGCCCGGTGGCCGGGTCTCCATCTCGGACATGGTGCTGCTGCAGCCCCTGCCCGAGGCCGTGCGGGAGAGCGTCATCGCCCTGGTGGGCTGCATCTCCGGCGCCCCCCTCCTCGCCGACCTCCAGGCCATGGTGCAGGCAGCAGGCTTGGTGGACCGGGCCTTCCTCCCCAAGGGCGAGGCCATCGAGGCCATGCTCCCCCTGGACGACCCCATGACCCACCACCTATTGGGTCTGCTCCCAGCGGGTACCAAGGCCTCGGACTTCGTCACCAGCCTCATCATCTCTGCCCGCAAGCAAGCCTGACTCGGAGGTCAACGTGAGCGATTCAAAGCGCCTCTCCTTCCTGGACCGCTACCTGACCCTGTGGATCTTCCTGGCCATGGGCCTGGGCGTGCTCCTGGGCTACGGTGTGCCCGCCTTCAACGGCGCCATCAACGCCTTCAATGTGGGCACCACCAGCGTGCC
>CAITBU010000038.1 GCA_903890595.1 uncultured Holophagaceae bacterium
GGCGGTGTCGTATTCATAGGGGTACCAGAGGTTGCCCTTGCCCACGGCAGAGCCCGGGAAGGGGCGGTCCGGGTTGGTGGGATTATTGCCGTTCTGGAAAATCTTGTCCTGGAAGACCAAGGGCAGCTCACGGCCGCCGTTCTCCACGAACTTGGGCAGGCCGAAGTCCCGCACCAGGCTGGCTTCGTACTTGTCCCGCAGGATGTAGGCCGAAGCGACGCCGGCATAGGCGTTGAGGCGGGTGATGCCCATGGCGTGGTCGTGGTACCACATCATGCGAGCGCTCTGGTTGTTGGGGTAGTAGTACTCAGCATCCTTGGCGGAAATGGTGCCAGCGACGGCCTCCAGGGGACGCAGCACCTCGTTGCCCTGGAAGGTCACCCCCTTGCCACCCTGGGGATCCCAGAAGCTGAAGGGGCCGCCATCACTGATCCAGGGCACCAGGCCGCCGTGGAGGTGGGTGGCCGTGCGGTTCTGGGCGATGCCGGGCTCTGCCCCCTGGATGCTGGTATCCACGGGGAGGATGTGCTGGTTCGGCAGCTTGTTGATGAAGGTGATCTGGATGGGGACACCCTTCTGGGCGATGATGATGCCGCCCAGGTGCTTCTGGGTGGGGGTGCCAGAGACGCCCAAGGCCAGGGTGGGGTTGTAGCCCCAGAGGTGCGTGGGATTGGTCAGATCCGGGTGGAGCAGGTCCGTGAACTCGTTGATCTCGATGGTGTAGTGATTGGCGACCAGCCTGCTGCCGGCGAAGGTGCGGATGCTATCCGGGAGGGCCACGGGGATCTCGCCAGGCATCCGCAGCTCGCTAAGGAACTTCTCCAGCTTTGGGCTGGACTGCCAGGTGGGGACCTGGGCCGAGGCGAACTGCCCGGACACCAGCAGGGCCGTGAGCAGGCCCAGGAGGGGGAGGCGGGGGAGGCGAGTGGGCCGGGCGGGGCTGGGAGTGATGGGGGTAGGAGTGAACATATACGTCCTCCTGGGACAAACGACGTTTTCCGCATGGGGGGCGGGGGTTGGGGGGGCACCAGCCAAGGGCCGTTGCCCCAGGTTGTGCCAGTGAGTCAGGTGGTAGACCGAAAAGACTAGGTCCGAACCGGGCTACAAAAAATGGGGGATACTACCCATCCTGTGCCGGAAAACTACTGCCTCTTTGTACCCACTGGTAATCAATATTTGGGGACTCTGTAATTTACAAATGGGCACCCGCCTCGGGGTTAACCCCTCCGGTGGATGCCCAAAAAGAAGGAAGCGGGGTCACCCCCGCTTCCTTCTGGTTTGCTGTCGTTGGCTGGTGCTGACTACTTCACCACCAGGGTGCGCATCATGTCGTGCTCTTCGTGCTCGAGGATGTGGCAGTGCCAGACGTACTCGTTGCCACCGGTGCGGGGGCTGACGGGGACGACAAAGGGCACGGCGGGGAGGGCCAGCTTCATGATGACGGTGGTGATCTCACCGGGGTGCATCTTGACGGTCTCCTTCCAGCCGATCTCCGTGGCCTCGGGGCCGCGGGCAGGGCCCATGAGGGTGGGCGTGGCCGCTTGGCCATTGGCAACCCCGGTCCCGTAGGTCACCGCATCGAAGCCCTGGCGGGAGAGGATCTGCACGTTGGAGAGGTGGAAGTGGATCGGGTGGGTGTCGCCCGTGAGGTTGGCGATCTGCCAGACCTCGGTGGCGTTGTTGGTGGACACCTCGGTGGCGACGGACTCATCCAGGTTGGAGGGGTCGTAGTAGGGGCGGCCGAACTCCCCAACCTTGTTCTTGACGTTGGTGCCCAGCATCTGGATGAGGCGGTTGTTCAGGTCAAAGGCTTCGTTCAGCGTGAGCTGCCGCACCGTGACGCCCTTGCGGGTGGGGATGGGCAGGGGGGCGGTGGTGATGGAGGCCCAGCTCAGCTTGTTGGCGGCGGCAGTGGCGACAGGACCGGCCAGGGGGGGATCGATCAGGGAGTTGCCGTCCGCTGCCAGGGGTGTCTTGGGGGTGAGCTTGAAGGCGGGGTCCTTGGCGATGGTCTTGGCATCGGCCTTCACGTCGAAGCGCATCATCACGAAGGTGTCACCGAAACCGCCGGCGTTGGGGTAGTCGTTCTCGGGAGCGCCCGTGGGGTAGGGCCCGGGGGCGTCGTTGTAGAGGATGTACTTCTTGCCACCCTTGCCGTTCAGGTCCAGGACCACATCAAAGCGCTCGGCGGGGGCCACGATCAGGCTGCCACCGGGGGCTGCGGGGTTCAGGAATGGGCCTGCATTGGGAACGAAGGTGTAGACCAGGCGGCCAGCGGGGACGCTGACGGGCTTGGCCAGGAAGCCGCCCTCGGTGCCGATGACGAGCCAGGCGGGACCGGGCTTGGTGAAGTCGGGCTTGCCGGGGTTGAGGACATCCTCTTCGTAGAGGGACAGGTTTAGGACGCGGGCATTGCAGGCATTCAGGATGCGCAGGCGGTACCGGCGGGGATCCACGGAAGCCTTGGGGTAGGGTGCGCCGTTGACCAGCATGGTGTCGCCGAAGGCCTCAGGCACCACGGAGACGCCAGCGGCGTTGCTGTCGTTCCACAGGGCGGGATCGTACTCGTAGGGGTACCAGAGGCTGCCCTGGGTCTGGGCGGAGCCCGGGAAGGGGCGGGTCGGGTCGGCAAGTGGAAGGCCGTTCTGGAAGATCTTGTCCTGGAAGACCAGGGGCAGCTCGCGGCCACCGTTCTCCACGAAGCCAGGGAGACCGAAGTCGCGCACCAGGGAGGCCTCATAGCTGTCCCGGAGGAGGTAGGCAGAGGCGATGCCGGCATAGGCGTTCAGGCGGGTGATGCCCATGGCGTGGTCGTGGTACCACATCATGCGGGCGCTCTGGTTGTTGGGGTAGTAGTACTCGGCCTCGTTCTTGGGCACGACGCCGGCGGCCGTCTCCAGGGGGCGGAGCAGGGCGTTGTTAAGGAAGCTAATGCCCTTGTTGCCCTGGGGATCCCAGAAGCTGAAGGGGCCGCCGTCGCTGGTCCATGGCACCTGTCCGCCGTGGAGGTGGGTGGCGGTGCGGTTGGGGACGACGGAGGGATCGGCGCCCTGGATGCTGGTGTCCACGGGGAGGATGTGCTTGGTGGGCAGGTTGTTGCGGAAGGTGATCTGGGTGGGGACACCCTTCTGGGCGATGATGATGCCGCCCAGGTGCTTCTGGAGGGGGGTGGTGCCCACGGCCACGCCCAGGGCGCGGGTGGGGTTGTAGCCCCAGAAGGTGGTTTCGCCCAGCTGGGGGTGGAGCTGATCCTTGAACTCATTGATGTCGATGGTGTAGTGGTTGGCAATCAGCTTGCTACCGGTGAAGGTGCGGGTGCTGTCCGGCAGGGCCACGGGGATCTGCCCGGGCATGCGGAGGTCGGTCATGAACTTGGTCAGCATCGGGCTGGACTGCCAGGTGGGAACCTGGGCCGAGGCGGACTGCCCGGACACCAGCAGGGCCGTCATCAGGCCCAAGAGGGGGAAGCCGGTCCGGGTGGAGCGGGTGGGGGAGCTGTAAGTCATGGGTGCCTCCAAGGGGGTGAGATGGGACTCGGTATGGGGTGATCTCGTGCGTCTCTGGTACTCCACAAGACTGGGATCTACACGACTTTCAGGTAATGGGGAGGACCCCCCATAGGCGTGGGGGAAAACACTACCTTTTTGGTCCAATTTGGAGCATTGATACTTTCAAAATTACTTATGTCACCTGGGAAGAGGCCCGTGCGACTCGGCCAAACATCGGCCCCATCGGGCTTTGCGTGGGAGGAGGCAAGCCCCCCTGCTGACGGCAGGGCGTCCGGGAGGCACAATGGAAGATCTGCAGGAATCCCACCTATCTGCCCCCCGCCCCTTGCTGGAGCCCCGATGTCCCTTGCCGCTGTTCCGACCCCAGGCCAGCCCCCCACGGGGACCCCTTGAGCGGTGACCCCCGGCCGGTGAGCGTGCTCCGGTCCCACACCCGGGACGGCCAGATCCGGCTGTCTTCCCTGGATGCCAGCCCCCTCTGGGATGGGGTGCGGCGGAGCCATCCGCACCTGGAGCCCGAGGCCTGTGCCTGCCTCACGGACCTGCTCTGCGCCACGGCCCTCCTCCAGAGCCGCACCCTCTTCGCTGAGCGCCTGCAGCTGCTGGTGAAGGGCGCCGGCCGGGCCAAGGCCGTGGTCTCAGACAGCTGGCCCGATGGCACCATCCGGGGTGTCCTGGATGTGAGCGAGACCGGCTCGGAATGGATCGCGGCGCCCGGCATCCTGCAGGTGATGCGGTCCAATGCTGGCGGGCAGCCCTACATTGGCAACCTCCCCCTCGTGGAGGGGGGCATCCAGGTGCAGGTGGAGCACTACCTGCAGAACTCGGAGCAGGTGCAGGCCAGCCTCACCCTCTGGTGCGACCCTGCCACGGGCGAGTCCGGGGGCCTGCTGGTGGAACCCCTGCCGGACTGTCCCCCAGCCCGCCTGGCCCGGGTGATTCAGGCCATTGAGGGCCTGGAGGTGGTCCCCCTCTGGGAGCGCACGCCGGCCTTCCTGGCCAACTGGATTGCCCAGGGCGAAGGGACCGAGGATCTGGCCGCGGCGGACATCTTCTATCGCTGCCGCTGCGCTCGGGAGACGCTGCTGGAGACCCTGCGCCGCTTCACCACGGAGCAGAAGGAGGACCTCTTCAAGGAACCCGGTCCCCTGGAGGTCCGCTGCGACTACTGCGGGACCCGCTACACCCTGACCCGCGACGAGCTGCTGGGGGGGCCGGCCTGATGGCCGCCCGCCTGGACATCGCCGAGCGGGGCCGGCCTCTGGGGTCGCCCCTCTCGGTGTGGCTCAACTACCGGCTGGTGCCCTTCCTGGTGGCGGGGCTCACCAAGCTGTGGTCCCACACCCTGCGGGTGCGCCACGAGGGCTTCGGGCCCGTGGAAGACCTGGTGGCCCGGGACGAGCGCTTCATCCTCAGCTTCTGGCACCGGCGCCTCTTCATGATGCCCCTGGCCTACCCCTTCCGCCGCCGCAACGCCCAGGGCGAGGACCGGGGCGTGGCCATCCTCTCCAGCGACAGCAAGGATGGCGAGCGCAGTGCGGCCACCTGGCGGTGGTTCGGCATCCATGCCGTGCGTGGCACCGCCAGCGAGGACGGCGCCAAGGCCCTGGTGCGCATGATCCAGGCCGTGCGGCAGGGCTGGGACTTCGGCATCACGCCGGACGGTCCCCGGGGCCCCCGCCTGGAGCTGAAGCCCGGCACCATTGCCCTGGCGCGCAAGACCGGCGCCTGGATCGTGCCCGTGAGCCTGGCCTTCGACCGCAGCTTCGAGCTGAAGACCTGGGACCGCATGGTGATCCCGTTCCCCTTCGCCACCTGCACCGTCCGCTACGGCGAACCCTTCCGCGTCCCCCCCCGCTCCGACGACACCGCCGAAGGCACCCGCCTCCAGCAAGCCATGGACACCCTCGAAGCCTGGGCCCAGACCGTGGGGCGGGACTGAATCACAGCGCTCGACAGTCTTCTTTCTCCACAGTTTTTCTTTGTGTACTTTGTGTTCTTTGTGGCCAATTTTTCTTTGGAATAGCTACGTCGTTTGCCCATCAGTTTGTGGTTTCTTTTCTTAGCCACAAAGAACACAAAGGGCACAAAGGAGTGATCTCAACCCCTCGTCACCTACTACCTCTGTTCTTCAGTTCTCTTAAGGTGTACTCATGGCAACCAAACGTTCTCCCAAGGCTTCTCTCCCCAATCCGCTGCCGCAGTTTGTGGTGACGCGGCCCACGGGCCACCTGGACACGTTTGAGAGTCCACGACCCGGGCGGGCCTTTACGGTCACCTTCGAGTCGGAGGAGTTCACCTGCCTCTGCCCGCTCACGGGCCAGCCCGACTTCGCCAAGCTGCGCATCACCTACCAGCCGGACCGGCTCTGCGTGGAGTCCAAGTCCCTGAAGCTCTACCTCTGGACCTTCCGGGACCAGGGCGCCTTCCATGAGGACGTCACCAACCGCATCCTCGATGACCTGGTGACCGCCCTGCAGCCCCGGTGGATCGAGGTGGCGGGCGACTTCCTCGTCCGCGGCGGCATCCGGACGCTGGTGGTGGCAGAACACGGCAAAAAACAATGAACCCACAGATTTCACAGATGGCCAAGATGCGATGCGCGGCTTTTCATCTGCGTCCATCTGCGCCATCTGCGGTTTCAAAATGAAGGCCGTCGTCGCCCTCGGCTCCAACCTCGGCGACCGCCGGGCGCACCTGGCGGCGGGGCTGGTGGCCCTGCGCAGCCTGGGGTCGGTGGTGCCCTCGCCCCTGGTGATGGAGACGCCGGACGAGTCGGGTATGGGCCCCGCCTACCTCAACACCGTGGCCCTGGTGGTGACCGAAGAACCCGATCCCTGCCGCTTCCTGGAGGCCCTCCTGCGCCTGGAGCTGCAGGCGGGCCGGGACCGCGGCACGGGGAAGAACGCCCCTCGCACCCTGGACCTGGACCTCATCACCACCGACGGCGACCCCGGCACCTGGACCTGGTCCACCCCCGCCGACCTGCTGAGCCTGGGTCCCGAGCTCAGCCTCGAGCTGCCCCACCCCCGAGCCTTCCGCCGCCCCTTCGTCCTGGAGCCCTGGCGCGCCCTCTCCGACCCCGGCGAGTGTGGTGGGGTCATTCCGGGGAAGTAGAAGAGCATTCACCAC
>CAITBU010000039.1 GCA_903890595.1 uncultured Holophagaceae bacterium
CGCCGGTTCGAGCCCTGACAAGGTCTTCCCAGATTGAAAAAGCCCCCCTTTGGGGGCCTTTTCAATCTGGGGCGGCTGACCGGGCTCGAACCGTTGCCAACGGCTGGCCCCGGCCCCCGGGCACTCCGAAGGCTCCCCCGGAGCCTTCTCGCTGGGGCCTTCCGGGCCGCCGTGGTTGCTCTCGCCGGTTCGAGCCCTGACAAGGTCTTCCCACAGTGAAAAAGCCCCCGTTTGGGGGCCTTTTCAATCTGGGGCGGCTGACCGGGCTCGAACCGGCGACATCTGGAATCACAATCCAGTACTCTAACCAACTGAGCTACAGCCGCCGTTGGACCATTCAGATTATCCGGGGCGGGTCGGGATGGCCAGCGGGAACCTTCGGCGGACTGCTGTCATCGAATGGCATGCCGGGGTTCGGCCAGTGAGGAGTTCCATGAATCGTCAGATCAAGCAAATTCTAGGGTTGTCGGCGTTCGCAGCCGGGTGCATGGCCCTGGGGATGGGGTTGAGTCACGGGTGGGTCGCCCTGGCCCAGGAAGAAAAACCCGTGGTGGTGGATGCCAAGGGTCTGGACCGCCTGCCCCCCATCGCGGACGTTGCGGAGAAGCTCAACCCCACCGTGGTGGCCATCACCAACACCAGCTTCGTGAAGGGCCGCGGCTTCGATCACCCGCAGGTCGGCGGCCAGGACTTCTTCGACTTCTTCTTTGGCCCCGGGAACCCCCAGCAGCGGCGCACCCCCCGGGGTGGGGAGGACGAGCAGCGGGCCGTCTCCGGCGGCTCCGGCGTGATCATCAGCCCCCAGGGCGAGATCCTCACGAACTACCACGTGATTGCCAGCATGGGCACCGGGGACAACACCCTGGAGGTGAAGACCAGCGACGGCAAGTCCTTCAAGGCCACGGTGCTGGGCAAGGACAAGGAGCTCGACATCGCCCTCATCAAGATCGATGCGGCCCACCTGCCCTTTGCCAAGCTCGGCGAATCGGACTCGCTGCGCATCGGCGAGTGGGTGGTGGCCATCGGCAACCCCTTCGGCCTGGAGCACACGGTCACCCAGGGCATCATCAGCGCCAAGGGCCGCAAGCTGGACACCGGGGTCAGCTCCTTCCTGCAGACGGACGCTGCCATCAACCGCGGCAATTCTGGGGGCCCCCTGCTGAACCTGCGGGGCGAGGTGGTGGGCATCAACACGGCCATCAACCCGGCGGGCCAGAACATCGGCTTTGCCGTCCCCATCAGCATGGTGAGCCGGATCCTCAAGGACCTGCGCTCGGGCAAGCCCGTGAGCCGTGGCTTCCTCGGCGTCGGGCCCCAGGAGCTCGACCAGGCCTACCAGGACGCCCTGGGCGTCAAGGCCGGCGTGGTTGTGGGGACCCTCGAAAAGGGGCAGCCCGCCGACAAGGCCGGGCTCCAGCGGCTGGATGTCATCACCGCTGTGGACGGCCAGCCCATTCAGAGCCCCGATGAGCTGGTGAGTGCCATCTCCAACCGTCGGGCCGGAGAGGCCGTGAAGCTCTCCGTCTTCCGGGATGGCAAGACGCTCACCCTCACCGTGACCCTGGGGGACCGCAAGGCCCTGGAGGACCAGCGCCGCCGGGACGCCGGGGAGGAACCCGAGGATGAGCAGGGCAAGAAGACCCCGGGCGAAGCCAAGAGCGTGAACCTGGAAAAGACCTACGGCTTCACCGTCGAGCCAGCGGACCCCAAGAACCGCCTCAAGGGTGTGGTGGTGACCACCGTGGACCCCCGCTCCCCCGCGGCCGAACGGGGCCTGGCTCCGGGCCTGATCATCACCGAGGTCGGCCGCCAGCCCGTGAACACCCTGGCGGAGTTCAATACCCAGGTGAAGAAGGCCGGGGGGCGCACCCTGCTCCTCTTCGTCCAGGCCACCAGTGGCAACCAGAAGGGCACCCTGGCCATCCCACCGCGCTGATCCATTCGTCCAGATCAACCCAGGGCCCCGGATCTCCGGGGCCCTGCCGGTTTTTTGGTAGACTGGGGGGCTCAACCCGGCCAAAGGATCGACGATGGGCCAATGCCTCCTGCTTGTGGACAGCGACCGGAGCTTCCTCAAGGAGCACGGGGTCACCCTGGCTTCGAGCTTCGAATTCGAGAGCCTCCAGACCGCCGATGGCGTGTTGGACCGTCTGGCGAGCGGGGTCTACGCTGCTGTCCTTATCTGCGTCGAAGTGAACGAGAACAAGGGCTATTCCCTGTGCTCGGCCATCCGTAAGGCCCCCGGCCTGGAGGGGCTCAAGGTCATCTTGATCAGCGCCAAGGCCACTGAGGAGGAGTTCCAGCGGCACCAGGGTCTCAAGGTCCGGGCCGACCTCTACCTTCACAAGCCCATGACCCCCAGCACCCTGGTGGCGGCCCTTGCGCCCTTCGTACCCGCCCGAGCGGTGGACCCTGACAACCCCCTGGAGGGCCTGGCTGACACCAGCCTTGGCAGCGACTGGTTGGCTGGCCTGCGGAGCTCCCTGGAAGGCCCGATGGCGGAGGACCGCACCGCTGCTACGGTGCGCCTGGATGCCGCAGGGGTTGAAAAGGTGCGGATTCTCGAGGAGGAGGTGCAGGCGCTCCACGAGGAGCTGCGCAGCCGGGACCGCCGTCTGCAGACTGCCGAAGTGGCCTCTGCCGAGGCCCAGATGAGGCTCGGCGAAGGCGAAGCGGCGCGCTTCGACCTGGAGGCCCGCCTGGACCGGGTGGGGAGCGAGGTCCGGAACCTGCAGTTGGAACTGGAAGAGGCCAAGGCCGCCCAGGGAGACCTCGGCCAGCAGCTGGAGGCGATCACTCGCGACGCCACTGAGAAAGCCCAGGTTGTGATCGACCTGCTCCAGGAGCGGGATCAGCTCCGGCAGACAATCCTGGATCAGGATCACCTCCAGGGCCGGGTTGATGAGCTGCAGGAGGCCATGGACCTCCAGGCTGCCGCCGTTGCCGTTGAGCGTCAGGCCCTCCAAGAGGCTGTTGCTGCCGGGGAACAGGCTCTGGCCACCTGTCGCCAGGAGCGGGAGGAGGCCCTGCAGTTCTGGGCCGATGCGGAGGCCGCTCGCGAGACCGCCACCGAGGGCCACGGCCAAGCCCTTACAGCGGCCAGCGCCGCCGGGGAGCAGGCCCAGGCAGAACGGGACGCCCTCCGCACTGAGCTAGAGGCTACCCACCAGGCCCGGACGGAGCTGGAAGCTGCTCTCGCTGCCGCTCGGACTGAGCTAGCAGCAGCCCGGCAGACCGAGGCAGAACGGGACGCCCTCCGCACCGAGCTGGAGGTTGCCCGCCAGGCCCAGGTGGACCTGGAAGCTGCTCGCACCGAGCTGGAAGTCACCCTCGCCGCCGTCCGGACGGAGCTGGAAGCAATCCAACATGTCGATGCGGAACGGGAAGCCCTGCGCACCGAGCTGGGGGCCGCCCACCAGGCTCGGACGGAGCAGGAAGCCGTCTTGTCCGATGTTCGGCAGAAGGCCGAGGCACAGGAACAGCGCGCCCAGGCGGCCGAGGAGGCCCTCCGCCAGCACCTGGAGCAAGGCAGCCTCACCGAGGCCCAGCTGGACGAGCTGCACCGCCAGCAGGAGGAGGTCCGGTCCCAGCACGAGCGGGAGCGCCTGGAGCTGATGGTGGCCCTGGGGGAGCAGGAGGCCGAAGCAGCCCGGATCATCCAGGTCCTGTCTGCCCTGGAGGAGGAGAAGCAGGCCCTCGCCGCCGAGGTAGCGGCCCAGCGAGGCCGGCTGCAGGGCCTCCAGGCACTGCTAGGGGATCTGCAGGAACCCCTCCGCCGCGCCGCTGACTTGGCCCGGGGCCAGGAGTGACCCTGACTGCAGCCCTCGTCTGCGCCGCCCTGATCTGCGTGAGTGCCTTCTTCGTGCTGGCGGAGTTTGCCGCCGTCCGGGTGCGGGCAACCCAGCTGGAGGCCCTGGCCTCGGAAGACCTCCGCGCCCTCCGTGCCCTGGAGATCCACCGGAGCCTGGGCCACCACCTGTCGGCCATCCAGGCGGGCATCGTGCTGTGCGCCCTGGCCCTCGGGGCCGTGGGCGAGAGCCTCTTCAGCCATGGCTTCCGCACCCTCTTCGGCCGTCTGCCCTGGCCGGGCCTCGTGCTGCCGCTCAGCTCTGGCCTGGCCCTGCTGGTGATGACCACCCTGCACGTGGTGCTGGCGGAGCTGGTGCCCCGCAGCCTGGCCATCCGCTCGGCGCTGACCTGGGCCCTGCGCACCGCCGGCCCTCTGCTGGCCTGGTCCCGGCTGGTACGCCCGCTGACCTGGGGCCTGATCCGTCTGAGCCATGGGGTCCTGCGGCTCTTCGGGGTACAGCCCGAGAGCGATGCCGAGGACCTGCTGCCCAGCGAGGCCGAGTTTCGCCGAATGCTTGAGCGGAGCCACGCGGAGGGCAGCCTGGAGCTGGACCGCAAGGAGCTCATCGAGAACCTCTTCGACTTCAGCCGCCGCACCGTCAAGGAAATCGCCGTGCCCCGGGCCCGGGTGGTCTGCTTCGACCTGACCCGCAGCCTGGATCAGAACCTGGCGCTGGCCCGCACCACCCCCCACACCCGTATCCCGCTGGTGGAGGGCGACCTCGACCGCGTGGTGGGCATCATCCACCTGAAGGAGCTGCTCTGGGCCCTCCAGGACCACGGTCGGGCGCTGGACCTGCGGGCCCTGGCCCGGCCCGCCTTCTTCGTGCCGGAGATGAAGCCCATTCAGGGTCTCCTGCTGGACTTCCAGCAGCGCAAGCAGCACGTGGCTCTGGTGGTGAACGAGCATGGCGGGGTGGACGGCCTGGTGACCCTGGAGGATGTCCTCGAGGAGCTGGTGGGTGAGATCCAGGACGAGTTCGACCGCGAGGCGATTCAGCTCCGGCAGACCCGGGGCGGCGGCTGGCTGGCCCAGGGGAATGTCACCCTTGAGCAGCTGGAGGACCACCTGCGCCTGAGCCTGGAGGCCGAGGCCGGGTCGGTGAGCCTGGGTGGCTTCTTCCAGGAGCGCCTGGGCCGGGTGCTCCGCCCCGGCGACGAGCTCAAGCTGCAGGGCTGGCGCATCCGCGTGCTGGCCATGAGGGGCCTGGCCCCCGGCCAGTTCCTACTCAAGCCCCTGCCCACCGAGCCGGCGGACCCGGATGCCTGAGGCCCTGGATGGGTTTCTGTTGGCGGCGGGCCTCGGCCTGCGCATGGGACCCCTCAGCCAGTGCCTGGCCAAGCCCGCCTGGACCCTGCGGGGGCGCTCCCTGCTCCAGTGGGGGGCCGAGGCCCTGCGCAGCGCCGGGGCCCTGCGCCTGGCCTGCAACGCCCACCACCGCCCCTGGGACATTCGGGCGGAAGCCGCGGGCCTGGAGGTCTGCGAGGAGCCGAACCTGCTGGGCAACGTGGGCGCCCTCCTGCACGCCCGGGGCCGCGTGGCCGCTGAGCTGCTGACCTGGAACGCCGATGTGTGGGCGGATGCCGTGCCCTTCGCCCTGCTCCGCGAGCGCCACCGCCAGGCCCGCGCCACCCTCAGCTGGCTGCTGGTGCCCCATCCGGGCGGCCCCTGGAATCCGGTCTTCCTGGACGCAGCCAACCGGGTGCTGCCCAAGGGGGTGGCAGGTCCCCGCGGTCCCTACCACTTCACCGGCGCCGCTGCCTGGGCACCGGAGGCCTTGGCCCTGCTCCCCGAGGGCCCCAGTGAGGCGGACACGCTGCGGCCCCGTCTGCCCCTGCACCTGGGGGTGGTGGCAGAGCCCTTCCCCTGGCGGGAGGTGGGTACTGCGGATGCTCTGATCGCCGCCGCCGCCGACCTCGCCCCTGGGCAGGAAGGCCGCCTGCCCGGCTGCTATGTGCATCCCGGGGCCCATCCCGCCGGCCACCTCGTCCGGTGCGTCCTGGGCCCCGGCGCCGCCCCGCCAGCGGCCACCACAGACCGCGCCGCCCTCTGGTTCCAGGAGGGGGGCCGGCAGGTGCGACTGGGGCTTCCGGTCTGAGTCCCACCGCTTCCCTGGTAGCCAGCGCCGCCCAGCGCATTACCCTGGGAGGATGAACCCTCGTCTTCTCCGAGCCCTGGATCGCTGGAGCCTCGCCGAGCCCCGGCCGGTGGCGGGCGACGCCGGGGCCCGTCAGTACGTGCGGGTGGCCCATCCCCACTTGGGTACGGCCATGGTGGTCCTGCACCCGCTGGACACGCCGGAGAAGACGGACGACAGCTTCTACGAGTTCTGCGCCCTGCAGGCCTACCTGGATCCCCTGCTGCGGGTGCCCACCATCCTCCAGGTCGATGAGGACAACCGCTGCCTGCTGGTGGAGGATCTGGGCGACACCACCCTGGAGGCACGCCTCGTCAGCCACCCTGAGGAAGAGGTGCGGTGGGCGCAGGAAGCGGGAGAGCTGCTGGCCACCCTGGCCGGGCCCCTCACCCTGGGCGCGCCGGGCCACAGCTTCTTCATGAAGCGGGCCTTCGACGAGCCCAAGTTCACCTTCGAGTGGGACTACTGTCGGACCAACTTCTTCCAGGACTTCCTGCAGAAGGAGCCCCCCCGCTGGCTGGACCGCCTGATGGAAGAGATCCACGCCAGCCTGGAGACCCGAGCCCGCTTCTTCGTGCACCGGGACTTCCATGTCCGCAACCTCATGGTCCACGGGGATCGCCTGGTGGCCATCGACTTCCAGGACGCGCGCCGGGGGGCCGCCACCTACGACCTCGCCAGCCTCCTCTACGACGGCTACTGGGACTGGTCCCCAGAGGCCGGCCGCGCCATGATCGAGCCCCTCCAAGGGGAGCTGGGCTGGGGCCACGATGCCCTCCAGGAAGAGCTGACCCTCAGCGGCATCCAGCGGAACGTGAAGATCCTTGGCACCTTCGGCCACCAGATCGTGCACCGCCGCAAGGCCCAGTTCGCCTCTGCCATGCCCCGCACCCTGCGCCACCTGCGGGGCCACTTCCAGCGCCTCAACCATCAAGACGGCGTCCTCGCCACCGAGCACCTCCTCCGCCTCGTCGAAGCGCGACTGCTGAGGGGCTGAGGGTTGGACTCTCCCAACCTTTAGCGGCGCTCCGGAATTTCCTGGCCATCGGTGAGATGATTCCGGAATCCACATGAAACCCGATGGCCTCTATGACCTTCTCTTGGATGCGGCAACCGCACCGCAGTTGGAGGCGCTTGTCGCAGAGGGGAAGGCTAGCTTTGGTCCCTTGGAGGGCCCTGGTCGAAGGCAGCGGCTCCTGGATGCCCTGCATGGCGTGATTGGGGAGACCCTTGACGCCAGCACTCAAGGTCAGGACGAGGCAACGCGCAATCTGGCGGAACTCCAACTGCTCAACAGCTTGGTTGGGGGGCTTAGAACCGCGACAAGGTTGCCCGAACCATCCCCACACTGGAAAGAGCCGCTACGCCTGCTCCGCTCTATCCACAGGCATCGTCCTGCACCCGAGTCACCGGAACTTCCTCTTTCTGCGCCGTGGCTTTTTGCCGTAGGTCATGGAGAGCCCAGCCTGCTTTCGGAACTGCGCAAGGAGATGGGCTCTGCGGACCAGATTGATATCCTGGTGAGCTTTATTACGTGGAGTGGCGTCCGCAAGCTCTGGGATGTGCTTGAGGGTTTAACGGCCGTGGGGGCGGACGGGCAGCCCAGGACCCGCATTCGAATTTTGACCACCACCTACATTGGGGCCACTGAGTTCAAGGCCGTGAACGCTCTCGCGACCCTACCGGGTGTGGAGTTACGAATTTCCCTGGATGGCAGACGAACCAGGCTTCATGCCAAGGCGTGGATCCTTCATCGAAAGTCCAGCTTCGGGACAGCCTTTGTCGGAAGCGCCAACCTTACCGGTGCCGCCCTCATGGGGGGACTGGAGTGGACCGTGCGTTTCACTCAGGCCGGGCAGAAAGCTCTGTTTGAGTCTGCAAAGGCCCACTTCGAGACCCTCTGGAGCGACCCAGAGTTCCAAGCCTTTGACCCCAACAATCCGGAGCATGCCACTAAATTGCTAGCCGCCTTGGCTGAAGAGGGTCATTACGGTTCACCTGAAATAAGGCAGACCTGGTTCGACATCCAACCCAAGGCCTACCAGCAGGAGATGCTGGATCAGCTGGCAGCAGAAAGACGCAGCTGCCGAACACGAAACCTTCTGGTTGCTGCCACCGGGACGGGGAAAACCGTTGTCGCGGCCTTGGACTATCGCCGCGTTGGCCAAGAGATTGGAGGGTTGCCAAGGTTGCTCTTCGTTGCTCATCGCAAGGAAATCCTCACGCAGGCCATGGACACCTTCCGACAGGTCCTTCGGCATTCGGATTTTGGGGAGCTCCTAGCCGAGGGCAGGGAACCCAGGGACTACGATCACGTTTTTGCAACGATTCAGAGCGTGGAGTCCCGGAAGCTGCTGGAGCGCTTCGGGCCGAAGCACTGGCATTACGTGGTCATTGACGAGTGTCACCACATCGCGGCCAACTCCTTTGACGCTTTTGCCAGGACGATTCACCCAGCCATTCTTCTTGGCCTTACTGCGACCCCCGAGCGAGCCGATGGGGTCAGCATCTCCCCCTATTTCCACATGCGGATTGACGGTTCCCCCGCCGTGGAGCTGCGTCTCTGGAAGGCACTGGACGAGCAGCTGCTTGCGCCCTTTGAGTACTATGGCGTGACCGACGACACCGACTTCTCAACCGTGAGGTGGAGCCAGGGTCCGGAAGTGGCCGATCTGGACAAGATTCTGACGGGGGACCACATCCGGGTGCGGAGGATCGCCCAGGCCTTTCAGAAATACTCATCCATGCCAGAACAGGCGCGGACCCTGGGCTTTTGCGTGAGTGTCCGCCATGCCGAATTCATGGCCGAACAGTTTCGGCAAGCTGGCTACAAGGCGCTCGCCGTGACAGGAGCCACGGACCGAACCTTGCGCGAGCGAATTCCCGGGATGTTGGCGCGGCAGGAGGTCACCGTCGTTTTTACGTGCGACCTGTACAACGAGGGCATCGATCTTCCGGAGGTGGAGTGCCTGTTGTTGCTTCGACCCACACAGAGCCCTGTCTTGTTTCAACAACAGATCGGCCGAGGCCTTCGTTTGGCCAGAGGCAAAACCAGCTGCTTGATCCTTGATTTTGTCGGGAGGCACAGGGTTGAGTTCCGATTTGACCGGCTTCTTCAGTGTTTGACTGGCCTGTCCAAGCGAACATTAATCGCCGAAGTCGAGGCGGGCTTTCCCACACTGCCTCCGGCCTGTCACATCCAATTCGAACGCGTGGCAAGGGAACGCGTCTTGGAGAATCTCAGGGCGGCGACCACCCAAAACTGGCGGCGGCTGACCCAGGAGTTCATGGCCTATCGAGCCCTTCCCGGGCATCGCTCACCTCGAATGGGCGAATTTCTTGTAGATCAGGGGTTGACGCTCGCGGAGCTCTATCGGAGCCAGGAACCAAGTGGCTGGACCGGGCTTCGGAGGGCTTCCGGCATGGACCTGGGAATCTGCGGTCCCAAGGAGGGTTGGCTTGGGAAGAGGTTTGGCAGTCTGCTTCATGCCAATGACCCAGACTGCCTCAACCTGTGGAGCCGTGTCGCAGAAGAAGCCTTTGAGTACAGCACCCTGACCAAGCTGGATCGGCAACGGGTGCAGATGCTGGCCTACCAACTTTTCCCCGACACAAAGGACACCTTCGACGGACCGGAATTCCTGCGCCGACTTCGTGCCCACCCACCAATGCTTGAAGAGCTCACCGAAGTCGCTGATTGGTTGGCGGGGACCAGCGGGCTTGAAGCACGTGATCTACCGGGTGCGCCGTCGGACTGGCCGCTACGCTTACATGGCGCCTACGACGTCAGGGAAATACTTACTGGAGTTGGGTGGCTCGGCGCGACAAGGCGCGTCCCGTTCCAGGCAGGAGTACTCGCCCTCAGGGAGGAGCAAGTTGAGCTCCTGTTTGTCACGCTCGACAAGCGTGAAGGATTCCACTCAGGGATTACTTATCACGACTACGCCATCAGCCCGGAACGCTTCCATTGGCAGACACAGAACTCGGCGGGGCCCGAAACAATGGCGGGGAAGCGATACCTGGAAAGTCGCACCAATGGCTGGAGGTTTCAGCTGTTTGTGCGGGAAGCCAAAGGGTCCCCCTATGTGGCTTTGGGGGGGGTCGAGCTTGAGGGGGTTGA
>CAITBU010000040.1 GCA_903890595.1 uncultured Holophagaceae bacterium
CGGGTGCGGGGGTGGATGGCCAGGGCCTGGATGCCGGCGGCCTCGAACATGCGCAGGAAGTCCAGGAACTCGCCCCGGTCCTTCTGCGAGGCGTCCCACCCGGCACGCATCTTCACGGTCACGGGGATCTTCACCGCCTGCACCATGGCCGTCACGCAGCGCTCCGCCAGGCGCATGTCCCGCAGCAGTGCAGAGCCCGCACCGCCCTTGGTGACGTTGCTGGCGGGGCAGCCCATGTTCAGGTCCACCAGGTCTGCGCCGGCGGCTTCGCAGAGCCGGGCACTCTCTGCCAGGGCCTCGGGACGACCGCCGGAGACCTGCATGGACAGGGGCCGCTCGCCCGTGGCGGCCATCATCTTCTCGGCCTTCACCGCGTGGCGCACCAGGGCTTCGCTGCTGATCATCTCTGAGACCACGAGCCCAACACCACCCACCTCGCGGATGAACTTCCGGAAGGGCTGGTCGGTGATCTCGTGCAGCGGCGCCATCACGAGGCGGTTAGGCACCTCGACGGGTCCGATGTGGAAGGGGCTGTGGGGGAAGGTCACTTGTTGGCTCGCTTGCGACCTATCAGTTTAGCCTCTGCTCCGAAAATGGCCTGCGGCCATTTTCGGAGGTGGGGCGGCTGGCGCCGCCCAAAAACGATGAAATCTCAGACTTGGCCAAGCCAGCGCCAAGCACTTCGGAAACGCGCAGCGTTTCCTATCTCGGAATTCGGCGCAGCCGAATTCCGAGCCGAGCTACCTGCGCGGCGGCGGCTCTTGTAAGTTGGCCAAGAACTCATCATTGGTCTTGGCCTTGCCCAGGCGGTCCACGAGCAGCTCCATGCTCTCGCTGGGGCCGCTGGCGCTGAGGATCTTGCGCAGCACCCAGATCTTGGCGAGCTTGGCGGCGTCCAGCAGCAGGTCCTCCTTGCGGGTGCCGGACTTCTGGATGTCCATGGCAGGGAAGATGCGCTTGTCGCTGAGCTTGCGGTCCAGGACGATCTCGCTGTTGCCCGTGCCCTTGAACTCCTCGAAGATCACGTCGTCCATGCGGCTGCCGGTCTCGATGAGGGCCGTGGCCACGATGGTGAGGCTGCCGCCGCCCTCGATGTTGCGGGCCGCACCGAAGAAGCGCTTGGGCCGCTGCAGGGCGTTGCTGTCCACGCCGCCGGACAGCACCTTGCCACTGGGCGGCACCACGGTGTTGTAGGCCCGGCCCAGGCGGGTGATGGAGTCCAGCAGGATCACCACATCCTTCTTGTGCTCGACCAGGCGCTTGGCCTTCTCGATGACCATCTCGGCCACCTGGACGTGGCGGGTGGCGGGCTCGTCAAAGGTGCTGGAGACCACCTCGCCCTTGACGCTGCGCTCCATGTCCGTGACTTCCTCGGGGCGCTCGTCGATGAGCAGCACGATGAGGAAGACCTCCGGGTGGTTGGCGGTGATGGAGTTGGCGATGTTCTGCAGCAGGACCGTCTTGCCGGTCCGGGGCGGGGCCACGATGAGGGCGCGCTGGCCCTTGCCCAGGGGCGTCATCAGGTCCATGACGCGGGTGCTCAGCTCCTGGGAGTCCCGCTCCATGCGCAGGTGATGGGTGGGGTAGAGCGGCACCAGGTCGTCGAAGTGGATCCGCTCCTTGGCCAGGCCCGGGGGATCGAAGTTCACCGCATCCACCCGCAGCATGGCGAAGAACTTCTCGCCCTCCTTGGGGGGACGGATCATCCCGGACAGGGTATCGCCAGTGCGCAGGTTGAACTTCCGGATCTGGCTGGGGGAGATGTAGATATCGTCGGAGCCAGCGAGGTAGTTCTGGTCGGGGCTGCGCAGGAACCCGAAGCCCTCTGGCAGAACTTCCAAGACGCCCTCGGCGAAGAACTGCCCTTCCCGCTCAGCCTGGGCCTGGAGCACGCGAAAGACCAGCTCCTGCTTGCGCATGGAGAGGGGGCTTTCGATGCCCAGCTCCTTGGAGAGCTCGGCCAGCTTGCCGATGGTCAGTTCCTTGAGCTCTTGCAGGCTCAGGACAGCCGGGGGCTGGGGTTGGGTGGCCATGGGTCACCTCGGGAAAGCGAGTCGGGAGTGGCTCGGGGATTCACCCAGGATAGGTCAGATCCTTGAATCAGCCAAACCCTGGCCAGTAAAAGCCACCACCCGGTCGGCAAAACCTCGGGGATCCTCCACCGGGAACGCATGGCCGATGCCCGGAACCACCTCGAACCGGCTGCCCGGGATCAAGCGGGCGGTCTCCAGGCACTTCCAGGGCGGGGTCAGCAGGTCCTCCGCGCCACACAGCAGCAGGACCGGGTCCTGGACCTGCGCCAGGCGATCCCGGATGTCCCAGCCGAAGATGCCGCGGATCTGGTGGAGGTTGCCGTGGGCTGGTCGCTCCCCGCCCGTGACAGCCCGGTGGTAGGCCCGCAGGACACCATGGCGGGCCTCCAGGAAGCGGTCCCCCCACAGGAAGGGGGCGGCGGCGTCGAACTGCATCAGGGGGCCACCCACCTCCAGACAGTGGGCCCAGTGCTCGGCCTTGAGGGCCATGGCGGTGTCCACGCGGGCCATGGAGCTGGTGAGCACCGCCCCGGCGAAGGCACCCGGGTGGGTGGTGAGCAGCTCCAGGCTGAGGGCACTGCCGTTGGACAGCCCCACCAGCCAGGGTCGGTTGATGCCCAGGACCTGCAGCAGGTCCCAGGCATCCCCGGCCAGCGTGGCCGTGGCGTAGGGCCCCTCCAGGGGGGCGTCGGAGCGGCCCTGGCCCCGGCTGTCAAAGGTCAGCACCCGGAAGCGTTCGGTGAGCACCGGGAGGACCCCAGCCCACATCGTGGTATCGGACAGCAAGCCGTTGAGCAGTACCAGCCAAGGGCCCGCCGGATTGCCCTGGCTGCGGTGGTGCAGGCGGACCCCGGAGGGCAGCGTGACGAGGTTGGCCCGGGTCGCCACCTCAGGCGCTCAGGTCAGCAGGACGGAGGTGCTCCACCAGGTGCCAGAGGCCCTGGTCATGGCGCAGGACCGCGCAGTGGGCCCGACCCAGGTCGGTGTGCTGGCGGGTGAGGCGGAACACCAGGCGACCCAAAAAGGGCTGGTGGCTCACCACGGCCGCCACTTGGTCGGGCGGGGCCTCGGCGAAGAGCCCACGCAGCCACAGCTCGGCCTGCTCGGGCAGGCCACTGGGAGTCAAGTTGGTGGACGCCTCCAAGGGAAAGCCCCCGGCGGCCTCGTGCAGGCAGGCCATGGTCTCCACCGCCCGCCGGTAGGGGCTGTGGAAGCCCAGGTGCGGCCGCAGGCCCCGTCCCACCAGACCCTGCATCACCGCATGAGCCTGCACCCAGCCCTCCGGGGTCAGGGCCCGGTCACTGTCCGCAACCCCCGCCGAATATTCCTCAGGGATGCCATGACGAATGAGCAAGAGCGTGGCCATACAACCATCCTAGCGTCCTGGCATTCCGAATGCGGTTTAGCTGTCATTTCTCCTTGTATTTCAATGCTTTTCAGGGGATGATTACTGTTTGGGCCCCTCCCGGCTGGCGCTTTTCGCCAAATAGAGATCGCCATGCGGCGATCCGCGCAGGGAAAGCCCCGGGAGCTACCTTGAACGACCTGACTTTCGCAGCCCTTGGCTGCAGCGAAGCGCTGTTGGCCGCACTGGCCAAGCGCGGCTTTGAGACCCCCATGGCCGTGCAGGCCCAGACCTTCAAGCCCGGCCTCGAAGGCCGCGACCTGCTGGTCCAGAGCCGCACCGGCTCCGGCAAGACGCTGGCCTTTGGCCTGCCCCTGCTGCACCGCCTGGCCGATGAGCGCCACACCCAGGCCCTGATCCTCGCCCCCACGCGGGAGCTCGCCCAGCAGGTGGGCGCCGAGCTCCACAGCCTGGTCCCCAAGCTCCCCATCGCTTCGCTGGTGGGTGGCCTCGGCTACGCGCCCCAGCTGCGCGCCCTCTCCATGGGCTCGCCCGTGGTGGTCGGCACGCCGGGCCGGGTCATGGACCACCTGAACCGCGGCACCCTGGACCTCAGCCGCGTGACCATGGTCGTCCTCGACGAGTGCGACGAGATGCTGAACATGGGCTTCCTCGAGGACGTCGAGACCATCCTCGCCAAGATCCCCGCCGGGCCCCAGACCTACCTCTTCTCCGCCACCCTGCCCGCCCCCATCGCCAAGCTGGCGAAGCGGTTCCTCAAGGACCCCGTGCAGATCCAGCTGGCCGAGGCCGGCGAGCACGCTGTCCACGCCGACATCGCCCACACCCCGGTGATGGTGCCGGATCACCACCAGGTGCGGGCCCTGGTCAACCTGCTGCTGAAGGATGACCCCAGCAGCGCCCTGATCTTCACCAAGACCAAGGCCCAGAGCGAGGAAGTGGCCGAGGAGCTGACCGTCTCTGGCCTGCCGGCTGCCTTCCTGCACGGCGACCTGGCCCAGGCCACCCGCACCCGCATCCTGGGGCAGTTCAAGGACGGCAAGCTGCGCTACCTCGTGGCCACGGACGTGGCAGCCCGGGGTCTCGACATCGAGGGCCTGCCGCTGGTGGTGCACATCGGCATCCCCACTCAGCTGGAGAGCTACATCCACCGCAGCGGCCGCACCGGCCGCGCCGGGGCCAAGGGCACCAGCCTCGCCCTGGTGAACTGGAAAGAGAGCCGCATCCTGCTGGCCTGGAGCCGCCGCGGCGGCCTGACCCTGGACTGGCGCCCCATCCCGTCCCAGAACGAGATCCGCGAGGCCCAGGGCACCCGCCTGCTCACCGGCATCAGCGCCTCGGCCAGCGCCGCCACCCTGGCCCAGGCCCGGCAGATGCTCCAGGGCACCGACCCCGAGCGCCTGGTGGCCGGCCTCCTGGGCCTGATCCTGGCGGAGCAGTCCGGGGGCTTCGATGTCCCGGCGGCTGACGCCAACAAGAC
>CAITBU010000041.1 GCA_903890595.1 uncultured Holophagaceae bacterium
GTGGTCATCAACCTGAAGGACCTCACGGACGCCGAGTACGTCGCCCGCATGGAGGCCGAGACCCGGGACCTCCTGGCCCTGGCCACCGAGCGCCTGGCTGCGCTCACCGCCTTCGTGGATCAGAAGCTGCAGGACCGCATCGACAAGGCCCGCAAGTCGGGAGGCTGACTCCCACGGAATAAAAGGCGCTCCACGAAGGACACGAAGGCGCCCTGCGGGCGAAGGAAGAACACGAAGGCAGTCCAACCCACCCCGGGCATTCCCAAGGGGGCGGCGGCTGGACCGGCTCTTGGGGGCCGCAGCCAGCCGCCGCCCCCTTGGCCGGTCGCCTGCGACCGGAGGGCCAAAGGCCCTGATGCCCTTTCACAAATGTGGTTCCCCCTTCGTGCCCTTTTGGTCCCTTCTTCGTGTCCTTCGTGGAGATCTTTTCTGTTCGGATTGTCTGAGGCCGACCGGCCGCGGGGTCGCAAAAACCTGGACATAGCAACGATTCGCTCTTCCGGATTCATCGGTGGGGTGGGGCATCCCGAAGCTGGGGGTAAGCGTCGCTGCCCACACCCAAGGAGCGGGATCCCGTGAATCGCAAAGGTCTGGCCTTCAAGTTCATCCTCCCCGGGGTCCTGTCGCTGGCGGCCCTCCTGGGTGCCGTCATCTGGGGCGTGAGTGCCTACGAGACCCAGGAGACCAATCAGACCTTCGAAGACCACGCCACAGCCCTGGCTCTGACGTCCCGCGCGATGATCCATGCAGAGGCCCGCGACTACTTCAGCAGCCAGGGCATGACCTTCCATCTCCTACGGGAGGGTCAGGCCCCCAGGGACCCTGTGGTGGCTGCTTTCGAGCAGGAGGCTCTGCGGCACTTTGCCGCTCAGCCGGCCGCCCAGACCCTCAGCCGCCACTACACGGACGCCAGCGGCGAGCCTCGCCTCCTCGTGCTGACTCCGGGCCGGATGAAGGAGGTCTGCATCACCTGCCACGCCGCCTCCGGCAAGCAGGCCCTGGGGAACCGCAAGGCCGGTGACCTGGTGGCCACCTTCGGGGTGTCCGTCTCCACCGCTGAGCTGGTCCGCTCCCAGCAGAACCTCCGGCTGCTCTCCATCCTCGGGGGCCTCGCCCTGCTGGTGGCCATCGCCGCCATCTTCTTCTACCGGGTGCGGGTCTCCCTGCTCCAGCCCCTGGGGAAACTCTCCACCGCCATCAGCCAGGTGGCAAGTGGCGACATGACCGTCAAGGCGCCCGTGGACAGCGAGGACGAGATCGCAGCGCTGGCAAGCACCTTTAACAGCATGGTGACCAACCTGAACCAGGCCCTGGGCAGCATGAGCCTGGCCTCCCAGCGGGTGGCCTCCGGCAGCACGGTGCTGGCCTCCAGTGCCGACGAGATGCGGAAGACCGTCCATGACACCGCCACCCTGGGCGAGAAGCTGCGCCAGGCCGGCTCCGAAGTCCAGGCTGCCCTGCGGGAGCTGGATGCCAACGTGGCCTCCATGGCCACCCACTCCCTGCAGACCGAGGCCCGGGCCAAGGAAGCGGTGGAGGACACCGCCCGGGGTGCGGAAACCGGCCGGGCCACAGCCCATGGCATGGCGGCCATCCACACCGCCACCGCCCGCATCGTCGTGATCGTCAAGGTGATCCAGGACATCGCCCGCCAGACCAACCTGCTGTCCCTCAATGCCGCCATTGAGGCCGCCAAGGCCGGCACCATGGGCAAGGGCTTCGCCGTGGTCGCCGATGAGGTGCGCAAGCTGGCGGAGCGCAGCGGCCAGAGCGCCAAGGAGATCGAGGAGACCATCCAGGCCATGCAGAACGCCGTGGATGGCGGCTCGGCCAGCGTGGATGTCACCCTCTGCCACCTGGAGGCCATCCGCAGCCGCATCTCCGAGGTGAGCGGCAGCATTCAGGAGATCGGCAGCCTCAGCCAGGGCCAGGCCAGGACCAGCCAGGAAGTGGGGCGGAAGATGGACCAGACGGCCACGCGCCTGGACCAGAATGCGACCGCCACCTACCAGCTGGCGGCCTCGGTGCTGGGCATCGCCAAGACGTCGGAGGACCTCTCCCTGATCGCGGAGGGCCTTCGGGAGACCGTTCAGCGCTTCAAGCTGAGATAATCCGGTTCTCCCGCCCTGCGGCGGCAGGGAAAGGGCGGCATGGGCGCACTCAACAGCGGGGTCCTCCACCGGGAGCAGATCTCGGCCGCGGACGTCGGCCGCACGGTGGTGGAGCACCTGGCCCTGCGCTTCGGTCGCGCCACGCAGGCCCAGTGGGAGGCGCGGGCCGCTGCCGGGGAGGTCCTGCTGGACGGAGAGCCCACCTCGGCCCTGGTGCGCCTCCGGGCCGGGCAGTGCCTGGCGTGGGCCCGCCCCCCCTGGGAGGAGCCCGCCGTCCCCCTGGCCACGGCGGTGCTCTTCGAAGACGGGGACGCCCTGGCGGTGGCCAAGCCCAGCGGCCTCCCCACCCTGCCCGGCGGCGGGGTCTTCCAGGACCACACCCTATTGGCCCTGGTGCGGCGGCGGGCCCCGGAGGCCAGCCCCATGCACCGCCTGGGCCGCTTCACCTCGGGCCTGGTGCTGTTCGCCCCCACGGCCGCTGCCGCCGGCCCCCTGCAGGCCGCCTTCCAGCGGGCGGCGACGCAGAAGACCTACCTGGCCCTCTGCCAGGGGCACCCCGCCGAGGACGCCTTCGAGATCGCCGCCCCCATCGGGGAAGTGCCCTACGCGCCCCTGGGCCACCTGCATGCGGCCTCACCCACCGGTCGGGCCTCCCTGAGCCGGGTGCGGGTGCTGGA
>CAITBU010000042.1 GCA_903890595.1 uncultured Holophagaceae bacterium
GGGCTTCGAGGGTCTCCTCACGGACGAAGAGCGGATGATCCGCGAGGCGGCCCGCAAGTTCGTCAACGCCGAGGTGCTGCCCATCATCGAGCAGCACGCCCAGGCCCAGACCTTCCCGCGGCACCTCATCCCCATGATGGGTGAGCTGGGCTTCTACGGTCCTTCGCTGCCCGAGGAATACGGCTGCATGGGCGTCTCCAACGTGGCCTACGGCCTCCTGATGTACGAGCTGGAACGGGGCGACTCGGGGCTGCGTTCCTTCGCCTCGGTACAGGGCAGCCTGGTCATGTGGCCCATCTTCACCTACGGCAGCGAGGCCCAGAAGCGGCGCTGGCTGCCGAAGCTGGCCACGGGCGAGGCCATCGGCTGCTTCGGGCTCACGGAACCTGACTTCGGCTCCAACCCCGGTGGCATGCTCACCAAGGCCGTGCGGGAACCCGGCGGCAAGTGGCGCATCAACGGCACGAAGATGTGGATCACCAACGGCACCGTCGCTGACGTGGCGGTGGTCTGGGCCCAGACCGATGGTGGCATCCGCGGCTTCCTGGTGGAGAAGGGAACCCCTGGTTTCAGCGCCCCCGAGATGAAGGGCAAGTGGAGCCTGCGCGCCTCCACCACCTCGGAGCTGGTCCTGGAAGACGTCATCGTCGACGAAGAGGCGAGCCTGCTACCCAACGTGAAGGGCCTCAAGGGCCCTCTGGGCTGCCTGACCCAGGCCCGGTTCGGCATCGCCTGGGGTGTCCTGGGCGCGGCCGACGCCTGCTACCAGTGCGCCCTGGACTACGCCAAGACCCGCATCCAGTTCGACAAGCCCATCGCCAGCTATCAGCTGCAGCAGGAGAAACTGGCCTGGATGGTCACTGAGATCACCAAGGGTCAGCTCCTGGTGCATCAGCTGGGCCGCCTCAAGGACGCCAAGACCTACACCACTGCCCAGGTCTCCATGGCCAAGATGAACAACGTCCACATCGCCCTGGAGATCTGCCGCAAGGCCCGCACCATCCTCGGTGCCAACGGCATCCTGGACGAGTATCCGGTCATGCGCCACATGGCGAACCTGGAGAGCGTCTACACCTACGAGGGGACGCACGACATGCACACCCTCATCATCGGCCAGGAAGTTACCGGGATCCCGGCTTACCGCTAGGCGGCTCTTCGCTGCACAAAAAAACGTGCCGTTTCGGCACGTTTTTTTGCTGTCTGAGTAGGAACTTACGCCTTCCGCTCGGTCCGCACCACGAGGACGTCGCAGGGTGCCATTCGGACCACGCGGGCGGCGGTGCTGCCGAACAGGAGGCGCTCCAGGGTGGAGTGGCCCACCTGGGCGACCACCAACAGGGTGTCCGGGGTGGCCTCTGCCACCAGCTCCTCCGAGGGGCCGCCCCACTTCACCAGAGCCACGGCTCCGGAGTAGGGGGTCAGCCAGGCTTCCAGCTGTTCCCGGGCATGGCCTTCCATGCCGTGGAGCCAGGTGGGGTCCGGCAGGGCCAGCTGTGCCTCGGGCAGCATGGGGGCCGGGGGCTGCAGCACATGCATGGCGATCAGGGGCACCCCGCACTGGCCAGCCCAGCCGGCGGCCCGGTCCAGGGCCTGGCGCGAGGCTTCGGAAAAGTCCACACCGACGAGCACCCGGGTGATCATGACGCCCTCCTTACTGACACCCCCAACATAGGCCTTCCCGAGGGGCGGAGGCTGAAATTTTCGCAAGGTGCTTGAAAAGAGAGTTGCAACACCTATAATGAACCCGGAGGGAACCATGAGCGACCGACAGATTCTTCAGGTGGTGGCAGGGCAGGCGACGCAGGACGGGAACCGGGTACCGCTCACGCGGCTGGTGCCGGGGCGGGGCCAGACCGGGGGCACGGCCTTTCGCGCCATGGATCCGTTCCTCCTCATGGACCACTTCGGGCCCATGGTGCTGGAGCCGGGCACGGATGCAGGCTTTCCGCCCCATCCCCACCGCGGCTTCCAGACGCTCACCTACCTCATCCAGGGTGCCTTCCGCCACCGGGACTCCACAGGGGGTTCTGGCCTGCTACGCCCCGGCGGCGCTCAGCTGATGAATGCGGGTTCGGGCATCGTCCACGAGGAGATGCCGGTGCCTGAGCAGCTGCTGACCGGGGGAGCCATCGAGGGGGTGCAGCTCTGGATCAATCTTCCCAAAGCCCTGAAGGGCTCGGCCCCCGGCTATGAGGACCTTCAGCCAGAGACCATGCCCTGGCAGGCCCTGCCCGGAGGCCGGCTGCGGGCCATTGCCGGCACCTGGTGTGGTCAGGACGGCCCGGCCCGACCAGGCGTACCTGTGGCCTACGCCCACCTGGAGCTGGAGGCTGGGGCGACCTTCCAGCACCCCCTCCCGGCGGGCTGGACAGCCGCCGTGGTGCCCTTACAGGGATTGGTTCGCATCGGCGACCAGACCGTGCCAGCTGACTCGGTGGCCCTCCTGGACGCGGGCGACAGCCTGTCCCTGGTCGCTGACACGCGCGTCAGCCTGATGCTGCTGGCCGGAGCACCCCTGGGGGAGCCCATCGCCCACTACGGCCCCTTCGTGATGAATACACCCGAGGAGATTGACCAGGCGCTCCAGGACTACCGGAGGGGACGCATGGGGCACCTCGACTGAGGTCTGGCTAGGGCCGGGCTTCCAGCTTGCGGGTCAGGGTGTAGCGCCCCTGGGCCAGCTTGGTGAGGGCCCGGGCTGTGGCTTCCCGGCTGCATGTGAGCGCGAGACTCCAGGCCTCCAGCGGGACCTCGCCGCCCTCGGCGTGCTCGGCGGCCCAGGCTTCCCAGAGGGCGGCCAGGGCGGCGGCCTCAGGCTCCAGGCGGTCCTGCCAGGAGCGCTCCTGGGGGCGGCGGGGTTGGTGGAAGGCGGTTCCTTGGATCTTCTCCGGCAGGAAGGCCTGGGGGCGGTCGTAGTCATCGTGGGAGTAGTGGTAGCCGACCCCGCGCCCAGCCTGGCGGGCGGCGGCGGTGTGGGCGTCCCGCAGGGCATCAGGGATGGGGGCATCCTCGGCGGCCAGGGCGGCGTCAATCCCGAGGATCGTGGCGTTGCTCTTGGGGGCATTGGCCACGTAGATGACGGCCTGGGCCAGGGGGATGCGGGCCTCGGGCCAGCCGATCTGCTCCACGGCCCGGCTGGCTGCCTCACAGAGGATGAAGGCCTGGGGATCGGCGTTGCCCACATCCTCGGCGGCGCAGACCATGAGCCGGCGGGCGATGAAGCGGGGATCTTCGCCGCCGCGGATCAGGCGGCTGAGGTAGTACAGGGCGGCATCCGCGTCGGAGCCCCGGAGGCTCTTCTGGAAGGCGCTGGCCAGGTCGTAGTGCCCGTCAGCCCGGTCGAACATCATGCGACCGCCCAGGGCTCCTTGCAGGGACTCCAGGTCGGGCTCCGGCATCTCCAGCCAGGTCTCCAGGCCGCTGAGGGCCGAGCGCAGGTCGCCGCCCGCCCAGCCGGAGAGCCAGTCAAAGACCTCGGTGGGCGCAGGGGCATCGGGCCGTTCCGTGGCCCAGGCCCGCACCAGCACTTCGCGGATGTGCTCCGGCGCCAGGGCCTTCAGGGCGATGAGCTGACAGCGGCTGCGCAGCGCCGGGTTCAGGTAGAAGGCCGGGTTCTCCGTGGTGGCCCCGATGAGGATGGCCTCGCCGCGCTCGAGGTAGGGGAGCAGGATGTCCTGCTGGGAGCGGTTGAAGCGGTGGATCTCATCCAGGAACACCACGGGCGGCACCCCCCGAAAGAGAGGCATCCCCTTGCTCTCCTGGAGGAACTTCTTCAGCTCGGCGGCGCTGCCCCCGGCCCCGGAGAACTCCATGAAGCCGTGCCCGGTGGCCTCGGCCAGGATGCGGGCCAGGGTGGTCTTGCCCGTGCCCGGAGGACCCCACATCACCATGGAGGGCAGGCGGCCCCCGGCGGTCAGGCGGGTGAGGGCGCCCTTGGGTCCCAGCAGATGCGCCTGGCCCACCACGCCGGCAAGGGTCGCAGGGCGGAGGCGCTCGGGGAGGGGGACGTGGGACATCGCGGCTTTCTGGCGGCAGGGGAACGAAGGGCTAGAGGACGATGATGCGCATGGGGCCGGGGGTCTGCTCCTTGAGCATCAGCTCGATGGTCCAGCGACCGTCGGGGAAGCGCTCGAACAGCGTGGCGGTCATCACTGAATCCGTGAGCCAGGTACGGATGTCGTCGTAGCAGGCGAAGGCCGGGGGCTCGTAGGTTTCACCCATCGGAATCCGGCGACCCGACCCCGGCCGGAGCCGCTCCAGCAGTCGGGCGTAGTCGGCCTGGGGATCGGGCATCCATCGACTCCTGGGAGGAACTCCTAAACCACGGAGACATAAAGAAATAATTAACCACGAAGACAGGAAGACCACGAAGAGGAAAGCCAGCAAGTGAGGTTGGTCATCAATAGCGGGAAGTGCTGTTGAACCACAAAGAACACAAAGGTCACAAAGAAAGGCATTCCCGCAGAAAGCTTTTCTTCGTGGTCTTCCCGTCTTCGTGGTTAATCCCTTTTTGCTTTATGTTTCATTTTTGAAGAAATCAGGCACCTGGTCTTCCTGCAGTCAGGCCTGGTCCGCCGTGTAGCCCTCGTCGTGGATGTCCATGACGGCGCGGCCTGAGGGGTCGGCCATCTTGGCGAAGGCGGCATCCCAGCGCAGGGCGGTCTCGGTGCTGCAGGCCACGCTGCGCTCCCAGGGCACGCAGTTCACGGCCGTGGCGCTGGGGAAGTGGTGCTCGAACAGCTGCCGGTAGAGGTAGGCCTCCTTGGTTTCGGGGGTCTTCACGGGGAAGCGCTCGGCGGCGCCCGCCATCATGGAGTCCGTGACCTCGCGCTCGGCATGGGCCTTCAGGGCGTCAATCCAGCCATAGCCCACGCCATCCGAGAACTGCTCCTTCTGGCGCCACAGCACCTCGTCGGGGATGGCCCCGTCGAAGGCCTGACGGAGGGGCCACTTCTCCATGGGGCGGGGGCGCTTGGCATTGCGCGGCAGCTTCACGTTGGGGTCCATGCGCATGGCCACATTCAGGAACTCCCGGTCCAGGAAGGGCACACGGGCCTCCACGCCCCAGGCGGCGCTGGACTTGTTGGCCCGGGCGCAGTCGTAGAGGTGCAGCTTCTGGAGCTTCCGGATCAGCTCCTCGTGGAGCTCCTTGCCGTTGGGGGCCTTGTGGAAGTAGAGGTAGCCCGCAAAGATCTCGTCCGCCCCTTCGCCCGACAGGACCATCTTGATGCCCATGGCCCGGATCTTTCGCATGAGGAGGTACATGGGCGTCGAGGCCCGGATGGTGGTGATGTCGAAGGTCTCGATGTGGTGGATGACATCCGAGAGGGCGTCCAGGCCCTCCTGCACGGTGAAGTGGATCTCGTGGTGAATCGCGCCGATGTGGTCAGCCACCTTGCGGGCGGGACCCAGGTCCGGAGCGCCCACCAGACCCACGGCGAAGCTGTGGATGCGGGGCCACCAGGCGGGGCCCGAGTCGCCTTCCTCCACCCGGTTATCGCGGAACTTCGCCGCCACGGAGGAGATGATGGACGAGTCCACGCCGCCGGAGATGAGCACGCCGTAGGGCACGTCGCACATGAGCTGGCGATGCACAGCCGCCTCCAGGGCTTCCCGGAGGGCAACGGGATCGTAGGGCTCGGTGGGCGTGTAGCCCGGCTCCGCCCAGTCCGGCTGGTAGTAGCGCTGGAAGCCCTTGTCCGCTTCGTGGCCCAGGTAGTAGTGGCCCGGTGGCACCTCGCGGATGCGGTCGCAGTGGCCCACCAGGGCCTTCATCTCCGAGGCCACCACCAGGTTCTCGTGCTTGTCCCAGCCCACATAGAGCGGGATCACGCCAATGGGATCCCGGGCGATGAGGAACGTCTCGCGCTTGGGGTCGTAGAGCACGAAGGCGAAGATGCCGTTCATGCGGTTGAGGAAGTCCCGGGGCTCCAGCTCGTCGTAGAGGTAGAGGATGACTTCGCAGTCCGAGAAGGTCTGGAAGTCGTGGGCCTGACCCAGCTGCTGCCGGAGCTCCTTGTGGTTGTAGATCTCGCCGTTGACCGCCAGCACCGTGCCCTTGAGGGTGTCGAACAGGGGCTGGGCGCCGTGCTCCACGTCCACGATGGACAGGCGCTCGTGGCAGAGGATGGCGCGGTCATCGGCATAGATGCCGCTCCAGTCGGGGCCGCGGTGGCGGATCTTGCGGGACATGGCCAGGGCCTGACGGCGCAGCTCCGCCGGATTGGACCGGGCGGGGTCGATGCCGAGGATGGTGAGGATGCCGCACATGGGTGCTCCAAAAGGAAATACCCCCGATCCGCTGGCGCGAATCGGGGGTGGTCCGGGGTGCCAGGAATCTTAGGAGATGCCCTTGCCGGCCCACACGCGATTCGCGCGGGGGTTCGGATTGGGATTGCGGTTGGGCCGCAGAAGGTGAGATGCCATGGATTCGCCTGGTCAAGGCTAGCGGATTTCTTCACAGTTCGTCAAGGAACGGCCCCAGGGCTTGGTTTGGGTGGTGAAATGGTGGGGCCGGAGGGCGCGATGAAAGCATTGCTGAAGTCCAAGCGGGAAGAGGGCATCTGGATGGGGGAGGTGCCCCTGCCGGAGGTCGGCCCCAACGATGTGCTGATCCGAGTCCACAAGAGCGCCATCTGCGGGACCGATGTGCACATCTACAACTGGGACGCCTGGGCCCAGAAAACGATCCCCGTGCCCATGGTGGTGGGCCACGAGTACGTCGGCGTCATCGAGCGGGTGGGGGCCGAGGTCGAGGGCTATGCGGTGGGCGACCGGGTCAGTGGCGAGGGCCACATCACCTGCGGCCACTGCCGCAACTGCCGGGCCGGCAAGCGCCATCTCTGCCGGAACACGTTTGGCGTGGGGGTGAACCGTCCAGGCTCGTTCGCCGAGTACCTGAGCCTCCCGGCCTTCAACGTGTTCAAGGTCCCGCAGAACGTGCCGGATGAGGCGGCGGCCATCTTCGATCCCTACGGCAACGCCGCCCACACGGCCCTCAGCTTCGACCTGGTGGGTGAGGATGTGCTCATCACTGGCGCCGGTCCCATCGGCATCATGGCCGTGGCCATCGCCAAGCACGTCGGCGCACGCCACGTGGTCATCACCGATGTGAACGACTATCGCCTGGAGCTGGCGCGGAAGATGGGCGCCACCCTGGCCGTGAACACCACCCGCACCACGCTGCCGGAGGTGATGCAGCAGCTGGGCATGACCGAGGGCTTCGATGTGGGCCTGGAGATGAGCGGCAACCGCAATGCCTTCGAGTCCATGCTGGAGGCCATGCACCATGGTGGCCGTCTGGCGCTGCTGGGCATCCTCCCCGCTGACTGCGCCGTGGACTGGGGCCAGGTCATTTTCAAGGGGCTGATCCTGAAGGGGATCTATGGGCGGGAGATGTTCGAGACCTGGTACAAGATGGCCGCCATGATCCAGAGCGGCCTGGACATCACCCCCGTCATCACCCACCGCTTCGCCATCGACGACTTCCAGAAAGGCTTCGACGCCATGCGCAGCGGCCAGAGCGGCAAGGTCATCCTCGATTGGGGGGTCAGTTAGCTTTTCCCAGTCATGTGTCCTTTGCAGAATGCGGCCTACGGGCCGCATTTTGATGCCTGCGCACGCAGTGCGCAGCTGGGCAGGGCGTGTGTTCGAAGCTCAGCGCACCGGCTGGGGCTGCGGCACGGGGGGGAAGGTGGGCTCTTCCCAGGGCTCGCCGTCCTTGATGAGGAGGTCGGTGGCGAGATCCTTTCCGCCAGGCTTGAGGTCGGTACCCAGGCTGGCCAGGTAGTAGCCGTCCAACTTCGTGTTGAAGCGCTGGCGGGCGGGACCGCGCCGGACGGGGACCTCCTCGATGGGTCGGGTGACGTAGGCCCGGTAGAGGAAGGGATGGCCCCAGGGTGCCTCGGGGACGCGCTCCAGGTACTCCGGCACCAGCTCCGTGAGGAAGAAGGGGTACTCGCCCCGCTTGCCCTTGTAGCGGGTGAGGGCGTCTGCCACCCGCTTCATGGCGGCGCGGGCCTGTCGCCGGCGGTCCGCCATGTCGCGGTTTACGAAGGCCTCGATGAGAAAGAGGTCCCGCCGGGCCTGGCGGGCGGGTTCCGTGTTGGGGTAGCGGTCCACCAGGTTCTGCATCATGGCCTTGGCTTCCAGGCCACGGCCATCCAGGTTCAGCTTGCGGGCCTCTTCGTAGAGGTTGCCGGGGAGCCTGGGGTCCTCGGAGCTACACCCTGCCAGCAGCAGGAGCAGCGCAAGGGAGGCGACACGGGGGCGGAACATGGCCGAACCATATCAGACCCTGGCCCGAGCCAGAAGGGGGGACCGCCTTCCCGGGCGCAGGAAGGGCGGGGCTGAAGTAGGATGGAGGGAAGGGGGGTGCGATGGCGCAAAGGCCCATGCTGGTGGGCATCGTGGGGGGGTCTGGCAGTGGGAAGACCTCCGTGGCCGTCGAGTTGGTGGACCGCCTCCGAACCCGAGATGTGGTGACCATGCTCCTCGACATGGATGCCTACTACGCCCCGCTGGAGGTGGTTAAGGGGCGCTTCGGCGATCAGCCGGTGAACTGGGACCATCCCCACGCCTTCGACCTGGAGCTGATGGCTGTTCACCTGACGGCCCTCCACCGGGGCGAGAGCATCCGCAAGCCCCGCTACGACTTCACCCTCAGCGACCGCACCGGCTGGGAAGACCCCCTGCCACCGGGACAGGTGGTGATCCTGGAGGGCCTCCTGCTGTACGCCCTGCCAGAGCTGCGGGATCAGCTGGACATCAAGATCTTCGTGGACACGGACGCCGACATCCGGATCCTCCGTCGCATCCGCCGGGACACCCGGGAGCGGGGCCGGAGCCTGGAGAGCGTCATGGAGCAGTACGAAAAGAGCGTCCGGCCCATGCACCTGGAGTTCGTCGAGCCCAGCAAGCGCTGGGCGGACCTCATCGTGCCCACGGGGGTGGAGAACCGCACCGCCATGGACGTCATCACCCACCACATCTGCAGCCGGGTCCTGGACCAGGGGGAGGCCCGCATTGTTTGAGGACGATATTCAGCTGGACGCAGCGGCCTTCCAGGCCCTGCCCGAGACCGTGCTGCGCCTGGATGTGCGCCAGCCCTGGGAGCATGAGCTGGCCCGCATCCCGGGCTCAGTCCTGATCCCCCTGAACGTCCTTGAGGCCAGGGTGGGGGAACTGGATCGCACCCGCCCGGTGGCCATCTACTGCCACCACGGGGCCCGCAGCATGCAGGCCCTCCGCTTCCTGCAGTCCCTGGGCTTTGCAGAGGTGGCCAACCTCCGGGGCGGCATCAATGAATACAGCCGCCTGGACCCCTCGGTGCCTACCTACTGATGCGCCTCCTCCACCGCCACCCGGACGGCTTCGATCCCGCCACGCCCTGGCCCCAGGACTCTGAGAGTGTCCGGCAGGACTCCCGGCTCTTTCGGCAGATCGTGGCCCAGCGGCGCAGCCCCCACTCGGGCCGCCCCCACGCCTTCTACCGCCTGGAGGGCCCCGACTGGGTGAACGTCGTGGCCTTCACCCGAGCCGGTGACTTGCTGGTGGTGGAGCAGTTCCGTCATGGCATCGATGCGCCCACGCTGGAGATCCCCGGCGGTGGCTGTGATGCGGGGGAAGACCCGGCCGTGGCGGCCTGCCGCGAGCTCCGAGAGGAGACGGGCCACCGCGCCGCCACCTGGGTCTCCCTGGGCTCCTGCACC
>CAITBU010000043.1 GCA_903890595.1 uncultured Holophagaceae bacterium
ACCCTTGCCCTGGCCATCAGTGCCCTGACGGTCCTGGGTCTGGGGGCTCTGGTGGTGTGGGCCATTGGCCCTGCGAAGGCCGCCGGACCGGCCGATCTGGCCCGGATGGCCGTGGGCCGCACTGCTGTCCTGACCACCCTGACCATCGCCCTGGCCTGGTCAGCGCGGCGGGTCTCGGGCCTGGATCTGAGAGCGCTCGTGTATCCCCTGCTCGCATTGGCTACCCTGAAGTTCCTTTTCGAAGACCTGACGGTGGGGCACCCCCTCACTCTGTTCCTGGCCTTCATGTTCCTCGGCACCACATTCATCCTTGCTCCCCGTCTGCTGAAGGTGAATCCATGACCCAAACCCCGCGCCCAAGCATCCTTCCAGGCCTGTTCGCCTGCTTCCTGGCCTTCGCGGCCACTGCGGCGACAGCCGAGGAGCACAAGAAGCCCCACGCCGCCGCGGCGGTGGAGGCCCCCAAGGACCAGGTGCAGGTGCCCAAGCCGCCCTTCACCGAGGGCATCTTCCCCTGCAGCCAGTGCCATGACCCCAGCGCCATGGCACCCAACCAGAAGCGGCGGGTCCTCAAGGACATGCACACCGAGATCACCCTGCACCACGGCCCCGACACCCGCTGGTGCCTGGACTGCCACGATGCCTTCAACCGGGACAACCTGCACCTGGCCAACGGGAAGCTGGTGTCCTTCAACACGTCTTATCAGCTGTGCGGCCAGTGCCACGGCGACAAGTTGCGCGACTGGCGGGTGGGGGTCCACGGCAAGCGCACGGGCATGTGGAACGGGGCCAAGCAGTACCTGCTCTGCGTCCACTGCCACAACCCGCATTCCCCCCACTTCAAGCCGCTGAAACCCATGCCCCCGCCGGCCCGGCCGGAGGCCATCCAGCTGAAGAACGGAGGTGCCCGATGACGGCCCAGGAACCTTGCCAGCCATCCTCCGGGGGCCAGTGCCCTTCCACCGAAGAGGGCAGCCGCCGGGAGTTCCTCGGCGTGGCCGTGGCCGCCGTGGCCGCCGCCCTCACGGGCTGCGAGAAGCTCAGCGCCGAAGAATTCCTCCAGGACAAGTTCACCGAGCTCTCCAAGAGCGAGGTGCAGACGGTCATCGCCCGCCTGGAGAAGGAGTACAAGGAGAAGTACGGCAAGGAGGTCAAGGTCGGCAACGCCCCGCCCGTCCCCGGCGTCATCTTCGGCTACGCCCTGGACCTGAGCCGCTGCATCGGCTGCCGCCGCTGCGTCCACGCCTGCGTCAAGGAGAACAACCAGTCCAGGGAGCCCGAGATCCAGTGGATCAAGGTGCTCGAACTGGAGAAGGAGGAGGGCGTCAACCTCCAGCACGCCGAGCACTACTACAACCCTGACGAAGTGCCCCGCGAGGGCCACTTCTACATGCCGGTCCAGTGCCAGCAGTGCAAGAAGCCCCCCTGCGTGAAGGTGTGCCCCGTGGGCGCCACCTGGCGGGAGAAGGACGGCATCGTGGTGGTGGACTACAACTGGTGCATCGGCTGCCGCTACTGCATGGCCGCCTGCCCCTACGGCGCCCGCCACTTCAACTGGGGCGAGCCCCAGATCGCCTCCAAGGACGTCAACCCCGAGACCCACTACCTGGGCAACCGGCCCCGCCCCAAGGGCGTGGTGGAGAAGTGCACCTTCTGCATCCAGCGGACCCGCGAGGGCAAGTACCCCGCCTGCCTGGAGGTCTGCCCCACGGGCTCTCGCAAGTTCGGCAACCTGCTCGACAAGGAGAGCGAGATTCGCTACGTCCTCGAGAACAAGCGCGTGTTCAAGCTCAAAGAAGAACTGAACACTCAACCCAACTTCTTCTACTTCTACGGGGTGTGAGCCAATGTCCACGCTGAGGAACTTCTCGCGGTTCATCACCGATACCATCCGGATCATCACCACCGGTGGACCCATCTACTACGCCTGGGTCGCCCTGCTGCTGCTGCTCATCGGCGTGGGCGCCAACGCCTACATCGGCCAGCTGCACAACGGCCTGCTGGTCACGAACATGCGGGACCAGGTCTCGTGGGGCTTCTACATCGGCAACTTCACGTTCCTCGTGGGCGTGGCCGCTGCGGCCATCATGCTGGTCATCCCCGCCTACATCTATGACTGGGAACCCATCAAGGAGATCACCATCCTGGGCGAGATGCTGGCCATCAGCGCTCTGGTGATGTGCCTGGGCTTCGTCATGGTGGACATCGGCCGGCCCGACCGCTTCTGGCACATCATGCCTGTGCTGGGCCGCCTCAACTGGCCCCAGTCCATGCTGGCCTGGGACGTGCTGGTGCTGAACGCATACCTGGTGCTCAACTACTTCGTGGTGACCTACCTGCTCTACTGCGCCTACACCGAGCGCCACTACGTGAAGAAGCTGGTGACCCCCCTGGTGCTGCTCTCCATCCCCATGGCCGTGAGCATCCACACCTGCACCGCCTACCTCTACAACGGCCTGGCCTCGCGCCCCTTCTGGAACTCGGCCATCCTGGCCCCGCGCTTCCTGGCCTCGGCCTTCTGCTCGGGCCCGGCGATCCTGCTCATCCTGCTCCAGATCCTGCGCAAGACTACGAAGCTCTCCATCAAGGACGAGGCCATCTTCAAGATTGCCGAGCTCATGGCCTACACCATGGGGTTCAACCTCTTCCTCACCGCCGCCGAGTCCTTCAAGGAGCTCTACTCCGGCACCGAGCACATGGTCTATTTCCAGTACCTGCTGTTCGGCGTCAAGGGCCACAACACCCTGGTGCCCTACGCCTGGGCCTCGATCATCTGCGGTGCGATCGCCTTCCTGCTCTTCCTGGTGCCCAAGACCCGCACCAACTGGGTGACCCTGAACATTGGCTGCGTGCTCATCTACGCCAGCGTCTACATCGAGAAGGGCATGGGCCTCATCATCCCCGGCCTGACCCCCGACGCCCTGGGTGAGATCTATGTCTACACGCCCTCCAAGACTGAGATCTTCGTGGCCATGGGCATCTTCGCCCTGGGCTTCCTGGTCTTCACCATCATGCTGAAGGCCGCTGTGCCCATGATGCTGGGCGAGTTCACCATCAATCGCAGCCCCAAGCTCGACGCCGCTGCCGCCAAGTCCCAGGAACCCGCCTAGGCGGGTTCGTCCGGGCCCACCGCCCCCAATCCGGGCGTCCTGAAGTCCGCCCTCGGGTCATCCGGGTTGGCGGTCAGGATGTTCCGGAAGTGGGGTAGATTGCCCAGGAAAAGGTCCACCAGGGCCGGGTCGAAGTGGCTGCCCGCCCCACGCTGGAGTTCCTCCACCACCCGCTCCTCGGGCCAGGAGGCCTTGTAGTGGCGGCGGTTGCTGATGGCATCGTAGACGTCCACCAGGGCCGTGATACGGGCTTCCAGGGGAATCTCCCGGCGGCGCAGGCCGAAGGGATAGCCGCTGCCATCCCACTTCTCGTGGTGGCCCAGGGCGATGCGGGCGCCCATCTGGATGAAGGGCACGCTGGACCCCTTCAGGATCGTGGCCCCCATGGTGGTATGCATCTTCATGGTCACCCACTCGGACTCGGTGAGGGTTCCGGGCTTCTGCAGGATGGCGTCGGGGACGCCGATCTTCCCGATGTCGTGCATGGGCGCAGCGGACTGGAGGGTGTCCACGGCCTCCTCTTCGAGCCCATGCAGCCGCGCCAGCTCCGCAGCATAGAGACCGATGCGCCGCACGTGCATGCCGGTCTCGTTGTCGCGCTGCTCGCTGGCGGCAATGAGGCGAAAGGCGATCTCCTCTCGGCTGGCCCGGATCTCCAGGGTCTGCTCCCGGACCTTGCGGGCCAGCTGGGACTCCCGGTCCCGGTGGCTGATCTCCAACATCCGCCGCCGCAGGGCTGCGTTCACCTGGACCAGGATCTCCCGGGGCTGGAAGGGCTTCAGGACATAGCCGAAGGCCCCCTCCTGGAGGCACTCCATGGCGGTCTGGGTGTCCTCCAGGCCACTGACCATGACCACCGAGGTCTCCGGGATGAGCGGCTGGATGCAGCGCACCAGGTCCAGGCCCGAGGCGCCAGGCATCTGGATGTCGCAGAGGATCAGGTCGATGCGCTCCTCGCGGAGGATCTGCAGGGCCGCCGGAACATCCCCTGCCTCCCGGCAGCGGTAGCCGGCCTTGGTCAGGATTTTGTTCAGGGATAGCCGGATGATGGCGAGATCATCCACGATCAGGATCCCGGTCTGGTCGGGAACCACCTGGAACTCACCGGCCATCGCCACCCCAGTCTCCCCTTGTAACGGCTGCCCTGTCCCCGCACTTTAGCCTAGGCGGGGCCTTCCTAGCGGGCCCACTCCAGGGAGTCCCGCTTGGCGGAGTAGTGGGCGCCCAGCTCCAGGGCAATGGCCCGCTCGCAGAGCTCCAGGGCCCCGTGGAAGTCCCCCAGCTCGCTGCGGGCCTGGATGCCCCGCTCGAAGCAGGTCAGTCCCTCCACCATCCGCCGGTACTCGTGGGGAAAGGCCGCTTCCAGCTCCGGCAGGTACCCCAGAACCGTTGTCACCGCCTCGGTGCAGGCCTCCCACTGGCCCAGGCGGGCCAGGGCGTCTGCTGACAGGTCCTGGGCCACGGCCTTCACGGCATTGGGTAGGCTGCCCTGCCCCTCCAGGGTGCGGCGCAGGTACTTCAAGGCAGGCTCGGGTCCGCTGAAGGCCGCCTCCCGGTGCCCCGCCAGCAGGTCCTCCAGCACATCCTTCACGGACTTGCGGTTGGGCTCGATGCGCTTGGCCATTACTCGTACTCGATGGTGGCGGGCGGCTTCGAGGTGATGTCGAAGAGCACGCGGTTGATGCCCTTCACCTCGTTGACGATGCGCTGGGCGATCTTTTCCAGCAGCTCGTGGGGCAGCCGCGCCCAGTCGGCGGTCATGAAGTCCTCGCTGGTCACGGCCCGCAGGGCGCAGATGGCCTCATAGGTGCGCTCGTCGCCCATGATGCCCACGGTCTGCACCGGCAGCAGGACGGCGAAGGCCTGGCTGGTGCGGGCATACCACCCACTCTGGTGCAGCTCCTGGAGGAAGATGGCATCGGCGTTCTGGAGGATGGTGACCCGCTCCCGGGTGATGGTGCCCGGCAGACGCACTGCCAGGCCGGGGCCGGGGAAGGGGTGCCGCTGGTTCATCTCCTGGGGCAGACCCAGGGCCAGCCCGGTGGCCCGCACTTCATCCTTGAACAGCTCCCGCAGGGGCTCCACCAGCTGCATGCGCATGCGCTCCGGCAGACCGCCCACGTTGTGGTGGGACTTCACCAGGATGGCGCCACCAATGCCGCTGCTCTCGATCACATCGGGGTAGGTCGTGCCCTGGCCCAGGAAGTCCGCCTGCACCTTGCCGGCCTCCCGCTCAAAGACCTCGATGAACTTGCCGCCGATGATCTTTCGCTTCTGTTCGGGGTCGGTGATGCCTTCCAGGGCGCCGAGGAACTCGTCGGCAGCATCCACCCAGATGACCTTCAGCTCAAAGGGGGCGAAGTAGGCCTGGACCTGCAGCATCTCGTCCTTGCGCATCAGACCGTGGTCCACAAAGACGCAGGTGAGCTGCTTGCCGATGGCCTTGTGCAGCAGCAGGGCCGCCACGCTGGAGTCCACACCCCCGCTGAGGCCCAGCACCACCGTGCCCTGCCCCACCTGCTGGCGGATGGCCTGGACCTTCTCCTCGATGAAGTTGCCGGCATTCCAGTCCAGGGCCATGGCGCAGTGCTTGAGGAAGTTCAGCAGCAGGGGCGTGCCCTGGGCGCTGTGGGTGACCTCCGGATGGAACTGGATCCCGTAGATCCGCCGAGCCGCATCCTCCATGGCCGCCACCGGCACACCGGGCGTGCGGGCGGTCACCGCAAAGCCAGCCGGGGCCACCTCCACGTGGTCGCCGTGGCTCATCCAGACCTGCTGGGCATGGGGCAGGCCGGCAAACAGCAGCGAGACCTCGGGGCTGGCCTGAATCTCAGCCTTGCCGTACTCCCGGGTGGTCGCCCGGTGGAGCTGGCCGCCCAGGTTGCGGGCGATGATCTGCTGGCCGTAGCAGATGCCCAGCACCGGGACCCCCAGCTCGAGGATGGCCATGTCCAGCTCGGGGGCACCGGGCTCCAGCACGGAGTTGGGGCCACCCGACAGGATCACACCCCGCAGATCGGGCCCAGCAATGTCGGCCGCCGTGGCGCCGCTGCTGTAGACCAGGCCGAAGGCCCCGAGCTCTCGCAGGCGCCGGGTGATGAGGCGGGTGTACTGGCTGCCGAAATCGATGATGGCAATGCGTTCGTGGTGCATGGGGGCCCCCAAGAAAAAGCTACACCGCCAAGTCGCCAAGGCCGCCAAGAAAGATAGGCAACAGCAGTATTCCTTGGCGC
>CAITBU010000044.1 GCA_903890595.1 uncultured Holophagaceae bacterium
GACGCCCTGGTGCGGGCCTTCGCCCAGGTGAGCGGGGACCTGAATCCCATCCACCTGGATGACGAGGTGGCCGGCCGCAGCCGCTTCGGCCAGCGCATTGCCCATGGCGCCATCCTGGGCGCCATCATCTCCCGGGTGCTGGGCATGGAGATGCCGGGCATGGGGACGGTCTATCTCGGCCAGACCTGCACCTTCAAGCTACCGGTCTACATCGGCGACACCGTGCGCCTGGAGGCCACCATCGTGGAGCTACTGCCCAAGAGCGTGGCCCGCATCGCCACCGTGTTCACCAAGCAGACCGGGGAAGTGGTCCTGGACGGCACCGTGGACGTGAAGCTGCCGGGGTGGCTGTTCAAGGCCTAGTTGTTGGGCTGGCTGGGCCCTATCCCAGCAATCCCCGTGCATCCCCGGCTAAGGCTTTTGCTCTATCTGCATAATCTGTGAAATCTGCGGCGAAGTCCTTTTCGATTTTTTGCAGTTCTCCGCTCTCCTCTGCTCCTCGGCTTTCCTCCGCGTTCCTTCAGTCAGTGCTTTTTCCGTGCTGGGAACGGAGCGACCTGGGTGGCCAGCGGATGCCGGGCCAGGAAGCCGAGGATGATGGTGTTCACTTCGCCGGCCTTCTCGATGACCACCACGTGGCCGGCGCCGGGGATCAGGTGGTACTCGGAGCCGGGGATGGCCCGGTGCATGAGCTCGGCGTATTTCGGGGGCTTCAGCAGGTCCAGCTCTGCGGCCACGAGGCAGGTGGGCACGCTGATGCGGCCCAGGTCGGCGGTGACGTTGAAGCGCTGGAAGCTCTCGATGAGGCGGACGGCGGCGGGCAGGTCCAGCAGGGAGTAGCGCTGCTCGGCCATGGGGATGAGGTCGGGTCGGCTGGCCAGGAAGGCCTCGGAGTAGACGTCGGCGTAGATGAGGCGAAAGAAGGCGGGGCCATTGCCCAGGCCAGCCGCCAGCCGCCAGCGCTCGATCATGGCCACCAGCAGGGGATCGCTGTGGGACACGGAGGCGATGATCACCAGGGACTGGCAGCGCTCCGGGTGGTGAATGCCCATGAGCAGGTTCAGCTCACCGCCGTAGGAGGTGCCCACCATGTGCGCCTTCGCGAGGCCCAGGGCGTCCATGAGGGCCACCAAGTCCTGGGCGTGGAGCTCAAGCGAATACTCGCTCTCGGGATGCTCGCTCTGGCCCTGGCCGCGCATGTCGTAGGCCAGCACCCGGTAGCGCTTGGCGAGCTCCGGTAGCTGGAAGGCCCAGGCCGCCGTGCTCATGAAGACGCCGTTGTTGAGGATCAGCAGCTCGCCATCCTCGGGGCCATGGAACTCGTAGTACAGCTCGACGCCGTTGACGCAGAGGCGGGGCATCTCAGCCCTCCTTGGGGGCCTGGGTGCGCTTCCGCCAGGCGCTGAGGCGCAGGTTGCCCACGATGCCCGCCGGGAAGCGGTAGACGCTCAGGATGAACAGGATGCCCAGCCAGAGCAGCCAGCGGTCCGGGTGCACCAGGTCCCGCAGGAGGGGAATCCCCGCCGAGGCATTGCCCGCCAGCTTCATGAGGTCCTGCAGGTAGTTCTGGGCCACGATGAAGAGCGCCGCCCCCACCACTGAGCCGTAGAGGGTGCCCATGCCACCGATGACCACCATGAGCAGGAGGTCCACCATGATCTCGAAGGAGAGGGACGTGTCCGGCCCGTTGTAGCGGAGCCAGAGGGCCAGGAGGGTGCCGGCCAGGGTGGCGAACATGGCCGACAGCACGTTGGACGAGGTGCGGTAGGACACGGTGCGGTAGCCCAGGGCCTCGGCCCGGAACTCGTTCTCGCGGATGGCCTGCAGCACCCGGCCGAAGGGCGAGTTGACGATGCGCAGCATCACCAGGAACAGCACCACGGTGACGGCGATGAGTAGGTAGAAGGTGATGAGCTTGCCGTCCAGGGACACACCCAGGAAGGGGGCCTCCCGCAGCGAGAAGCCGGGTGTGAGCAGCTCCGGGACCTTGAAGCTGAGGCCGTCCTCACCGCCCGTGAACTCCGAGAACTGGGAGGCCATGGTCATGAAGGCGCTGGCCACCGCCAGGGTGATCATGGCGTAGAACATGGCCTTCACCCGCAGGCTGAAGAGGCCGATGAGCAGGGACAGGACCAGGGACACGCCGAGAGCCGCCACCACACCCACGGCCACGCCCTTCCAGGTGGGGCCGAAGCGGGTCAGGGCGATGGCGATGCCATAGGCGCCGATGCCGAAGAACATGGTGTGGGCGAAGGAGACGATGCCCGTGTAGCCCAGCAGCAGGTCGAAGCTGGACACCAGCACGATGAAGATGCAGATCTTGGCGGCGACATTGAGGGCCTTGGCGCCGGGGAAGATGAAGGGCGTGAGGAGCAGGCCGGCCAGGATGAGCACCAGCATCAGCGCCAGGACTCGGCTGCGGGGCAGGTCCCCGGAAAGGAGGTGGTTCAGCATCACTTCTTCCCCAGGGAAAAGAGGCCCTCGGGCCGCCACAGGAGGACGATCACCATCAGCAGGATGTTGGAGAACAGGGCCACTTTGGGGGCCAGGAAGCCCGTGTAGTTGCCCAGCAGGCCCACCAGCAGGGCGCCGATGAAGCAGCCGGTGACCGACCCCATGCCGCCGATGATGATGACGATGAAGAGCAGCACGTTCACCTGGGAGCCCAGCTGCGGGATGACGCTCTGCTGGTAGAGGCCCCACATGACGCCACCCAGGCCCGCCAGGGCGGAGCCCACGATGAAGACACCGATGAAGAGGCGGCGGATGCGGTAGCCCAGGCTCTCCACCATCTCCCGGTCCTGCACGCCGGCGCGGATGAGGAGGCCCGCCTTGGTGCGGCTGAGCACCCAGGTCATGGCGGCGAACACCAGGAGGCCCAGGATCACCGCAATGATGCGGTACTTCTCCACAGCGGCATCACCCATGAGGATGGAGCCTTGGAAGGCCGTGGGCAGCAGCAGGGGCCGCGCCTGGGGGCCCCAGATCACCTTGATGAGCTCCTCGCCCACGATCATGCCGCCCATGGTGATGAGGATCTGCTTGAGGGGCTGCCCGTAGACCGGCCGGATGATGAGGCGCTCGTAGGCCACGCCCACGCCGCCAGCCACAGTCATGGCCACCAGCATGGCGGCCAGCACGGCCACCAGGTTGAGCAGCAGGCTGCCGCTCACGGTCCAGGCGGTCATGAGGCCCAGCACCGAGGTGGCCATGAAGGCCCCCAGGGTGATGAAGACGCCGTGGCCGAAGTTCAAGACGTCCATGAGGCCGAAGACCAGGGTCAGGCCTGAGGCGATGATGAAGATGATCATCCCCATGGCCAGCCCGGCGAAGGTGAGGGTCACCCAGGTGGAGAACGAGCCTACGAAGGGCAGGGCCAGGAGGGCGAGGGCTGGCACCAGCAGCAGGGGCAGGCGGTCCGGGTGGACCACAGGCAACGCTTCGGGGGCCTGGACAGCAGCGGTTTCGGAAGGGGTGGTCATCGGGTCTCCTTCCTCATTGGTGCGCAGCCAGGGACAGGCCCAGGAGGCTCTGTTGGAGGGCCTCATCACCGGCCAGGTCGGCCATGGTGCCCGCATGCACCACGCGGCCACCGTCCATCACCGCCACCTGGTCGCCCAGCTGTCGGGCGAAGTTGAAGTTCTGCTCCACCAGCAGGATGGTGGTGTCCGTGCGCTTGAGCTCGCGGAAGGCCACGATCATGTTCTGGATGATGGCCGGCGCCAGGCCCTTGCTGGGCTCGTCGATGAGCAGCAGCTTGCGGGGCTCGACGATGGCCCGGGCCACGGCCAGCATCTGCTTCTGGCCACCGGACAGGAGGCCCGCCGGGTGCTGCCAGAACCGCTTCATGGCCGGGAAGAGGCCAAAGACCCACTCCAGGCGCTCGGCGTCCATGTCCTCGATGCGCCGGGAGCCCCGGGCGGCGAGGATAAAATTTTCGGCCACGGTGAGGTCCGAGAAGATGCCCATGTTCTCCGGCACGTAGGCGATACCCGCCTGGGCGATCTCCGGCGTGGGCCGGGCAGCGATGTCGGCGCCCTCGAAGTGGATGGTGCCCTGGGAGGCCTGCCAGAGGCCCATGATGGTGCGCAGGGTGGTGGTCTTGCCGGCGCCGTTGCGGCCCAGCAGCACGGTGAGCTCGCCCTGAGCCACCTGCAGGTCCACGCCGTGGAGGATGTGGTAGGCGCCAATGTGGGTGTGGACGCCCTCGAGCTTCAGCAGGGGTTCGCTCACTTGGCCACCTCCACGCCCAGGTAGGCTTCCTGCACGATGGGTGAGGCGATGACCGTGGCGGGATCGCCGTCCGCCACCAGGGCCCCGTTGTGCAGCACGATGATGCGGTCAGACAGCTCCCGCACCACATCCATCTTGTGCTCCACGAGCAGGATGGTCTTGTCGCTGCGGGCCTTGAGGCCGCGGATGAGGTCCAGGATCACCGGCACCTCGTCCACGCTCATGCCGGCCGTGGGCTCGTCGAACATGAAGATGTCGGGCTCCAGCGCCATGAGGATGCCTACCTCGAGCTTGCGCTGGTCGCCGTGGGGCAGGGCGCTGGCCGCCAGGTCGCGCTTGGCGGTGAGGGCCACGGCCTCCAGCACTTCCTCGGCCCGGGCGATGAGCCCCTTGTGGCTGCTCCAGATGCTCCAGAGGTTGTGCCCCAGGCCGCCGCGGGACTGCACGGCGAGGCGGATGTTCTCCAGCACGCTCAGGTTGGGAAAGAGGTTGGTGAGCTGGAAGGCCCGCCCGATGCCCTTGAGGCTACGCTGCGGGGCCGAGAGGCCGCTGATGTCCCTGCCGTGGAGGAGCACCTTGCCGGCACTGGCCTTCAGCTGGCCCGAGATGAGGTTGAAGTAGGTGGTCTTGCCGGCGCCGTTGGGCCCGACGATGGCCGTGAGGGTCCCGGGCTCGAAGCCGCAGGACACGGCACTGACCGCCACATGGCCGCCGAAGCGGATGGTGAGGTCTTGGGTTTCCAAAGCAAGGGTCATGGCCACTCGGGGACGGTGGGTTGCGGGGGTACTGCAGGGCTCCGGCCACCCGCGGACGGGGGCCGCCAGGTGGCCGGAGCCGGTGTGACTTAGCGCTTGTTGGTGATGGGGATGGTCATTTCGCTGATGGGAATCTCCCGCACCAGCTCCGGGATGGCCCACGCGACCTTGGGATCCACCTTGATCTTGAAGTGGTACATGGACTGCATGGCCTGGTGGTCTTCCTTGCGGAAGGTCATCTTGCCCTTGGGCGTCTCGAAGGACATGCCCTCCATGGTGGCGATCAGCTTCTCGGTGCCAGCGTCGCCCTTGGTCTTCTTGAGGGCTTCGACGACCGCGATGCCTGCGCTCATGCCGCCGGCGGTGAAGAAGTCAGGAGGCGCGTTGAAGCGCTTCTGGTGCTCTTTCACCAGCCAGTCATTGACCTTGTTCTTGGGGATCTCGTAGTAGTAGTAGGCGGCGCCCTCGAGGCCAGGGAAGGCCTTGTAGGCGGCCAGGGCCGGCAGGATGTTGCCGCCGGTGGCGATCTCGATGCCGTAGCGACCGGGGTTCAGGTCAGCGATCTTGAAGGGATTGCCCCCGCCGGCCCAGTTGATGAAGATGATCTTCCGGCCCTTGAGGTCCTTGAGCTTGTCAAAGATGCGCTGTGCACCGGCGGTGAAGTCGGTGGTGGTGGCGGGGAGGTACTCCTCGTGCACCAGCTTGGCGTTCTTGATGGCGCCCCGGAAGGCCTTCACGAAGTCCTTGCCGAAGGCGTAGTCCTGGGCCAGGGTGGCGATGTTGACGCCGGCCTTGTCGAGGGCCACGCCGTTGGAGATGGCGTCCTGGGAGGAGTTGCGGCCGGTGCGGAAGATGTAGCGGTTCCACTTCTCGCCGGTGATGGAGTCAGCCACGGCGGGCTCGACCAGCAGGATCTTCTTGTACTCTTCGGCCACGGGCAGCATGGCCAGCGCGACGCCGGAGCTGGTGGGGCCGATGGCGAGGACCGCCTTGTCATCGGCATAGGCGGCAGCCAGCTGGGCCTTGGCCACGTCGGGCTTGCCCTGGGTGTCCTTCTCGATGAGGACAATCTTGTGCCCGTTCACCATCATGGTGCCGCCGGTGGCGTACTCCAGGCCCATGACGAGGCCGGCCTGGGTCTGCTTGGCGTAGGCTTCCAGCACGCCCGTCTTGTCGTAGACGTGGGCGATCTTGATGTCCTGGGCCACGGCCACGCCCATGCTGAAGGCAAGGGCTGCTGCGGTCCGGAACAGGGTCTTGGGATCAAGCTTCATGTTGCCTCCTTGGGGTGCTGTCGGCCCAGAGGGCCCCAGCCAGGCTTGCTGTTGCGTTCCGATGGAGACCCCCCGTGTGGAGGCCTACCGAAGGTAAGAAGGGGGGAGCGGCCGGCATGCGCTGCCGCCCCCCGGAACTGCCGTGCAGCTTGCGTCCAGAAGAAAGCCGGGGCCGAGGCCCCAGCTTCCGGGCTGGGGACTAGAACCAGTAGTTCAGGCTCAGGCTGACCTGGCGCCAGGACTCGCCGTAGGACAGGCTGCTGGTGCCGAAGGGGCTGTAGCCCGTGAGGAAGCCCTGGTAGTTCACGCGGGCATCGTTGTTGATGGTGGTCATGGCGACGCCGATGAAGGCCCGCTTGGTGAGGGCGTAGTCATAGGCGAAGGTCATCTGCTTGGCGGCAGTCTTGTCCTGGGAAGCCGTCTTGCCGGCCATGGTGTAGGTGGCGTAGACGCCGTGATCGCCCCATGAGTAGGACACGGGGATCTGGAAGGCGGTGCGGCCAGAGTCGCCGACGACAGCGCTGGCGGCATTGAGGCCGCCGTTGACCATGCTGGTGTTGTCATACATCACGCCGAACTTGAGGCCGTTCACCTTGTAGGACAGGCCCAGGCGCATGGCCTTCAGCTCGGTGTTGGCGGCGGTGGAGGCCACGCCCTGGAACTTCTGGTCCAGGTACGTGCCCATGGCGGAGAAGCCGTGGCCGTTGTAGAGGGCCTTGGCGAAGACGGTCTGGCCGCCCTCGTAGGTGGTGCCGTTGGTGTTGGAGACCCAGACGTTCTGGGCGCCAGCGGCGTTCTTGGACCAGGCCAGCGAGAAGGTCAGCATGCTCGCGGCATCGGGCTTGAAGGTCGGGGAGTCCCACTTGACGACGTTGCGGGAGCGGGTGATGGCCAGGGTGTTCTGCTTGGTCAGGTTGGAGACGCCATCCTGCTTGCCAGTCATGTAGGTGTTCAGGAGGTTGAAGATGCCCAGGGCCTGAACGTCCCAGACACGGTAGCCCTCACCGGGGTGCTCGAGGGAGGGGGCCAGGTAGCCCACGGAGATGCCGTCCGTGACGTAGAGGTGCATATGGCCGGCGTAGAAGTTGCCGTAGGGGGTGCCGATGCCGGCCCAGCTGTCGCCGTCAGCCCAGCCAGAGGCGGCATTGACGGGGAGGCCAGCCGGCGGTCCACCGGCATTCTGGAGGAGCGCGTCACCGGGGCGCACGTTCATGGGCATGCGGCTCTCAATGCGCATGAACACGGTGTAGCCGTCGGTGATCTTGGAACTGCTGGTGAACCAGAGGCGGGAGGTGTTGTCGTAGACGCCGATTTCGTTCGCGGTGGTGCGCCCGGTCGGAGCGTTGCCCTGGCTGATGGCAGCGCCCTTCATGCCCATGGCGATCAGGCCGCCGATGGTGATGTTGGTGGAGGAGCTGACCCCGACGGTGGTCTGGGCGAAGCTGGGAAGGGCGGCGAGAGCTACGGTCGCGGCCACGACAGCAAAGCGGATCTTCATGGACTATCCTTTGTGAGGAGTTGGACGGGGCGCAAGACCCGCGATCCAAAGGGTTGGGGGGGAGGGAAAACGATGGGTAGGTAGGTTTACCGGCATGCTAACCCTGATTGGAAGTAATGGCTACTAATAGTCGCTACCTTCAAAAATTTGGACGAACCAGCCGTGCCTCCCCACCCGACAGAGCCAGTCTGACGGGGCGTTCCCAGAGGGGATCGGGGGGAATTGAGCACCGCTACCTCCTTCCCGGCCTTAGGCCATGTGCATGCCGCCATTGATGTTGAGCGTAGCACCAGTCATGTAGCCGGCGAGGTCCGAGGCCAGATAAACCACCAGGGCACCGATTTCTTCGGGCTTGCCGAAGCGCTGCATGGGGACCGACATGCGAATGGTCTCCCGCACATCCTCCCGGATGGCCATGACCATGTCTGTGCCGATGTAGCCCGGGGCGATGGCGTTCACTGTCACGCCCTTGGTCACCATTTCCTGGGCCAGGGCCTTGGTGAAGCCCAGGCAGCCGGCCTTGGCGGCGGAGTAGTTGGCCTGGCCCGCCTGCCCCTTCACGCCGTTGACGGAGGAAATATTGATGATGCGGCCGAAGCCCCGCTCCGCCATGCCGGGGGAGATGGCGTGGGTCACATTGAACAGGCTGGTGAGGTTGGTGGAGATGACGGCGTCCCACATGCTCCGGTCCATCTTGGGGAAGAATTTATCCCGGGTGATGCCGGCGTTATTCACCAGCACATCGATGGGTCCCAGTGCTGCGGTGACGGCGGCGGCCATGGCGATGCAGGCGGCCTCATCCGTGACATCGGCCTCCACGGGGAAGAAGTCATAGCCCTGGGCCTTCTGGTCGGCGAGCCAGGCTTCCATGGGTGGGAAGGCCGGGAGGCAGTTGGCAGCGACTTTGTAGCCCTCCTTGGCCAGGGACTGGCAGATGGCGGTGCCGAGTCCGCCCATGGCGCCGGTGACGAGAGCAACTTTGGTGGTCATACGCATTCCTTTTGAGTGAGAGAGAAAGCTGTGGAGCTAGGGCATCACAAGGGCGGCAGCGGCCTGGTTGTAGCCCACGCCGGAGCCCACCAGCACCAGGCGGTCGCCGGAGCGGAGCTTCTTCTTTGCGAGAGCATCATCCAGAGCCATGGGGATGCAGGCGGAGCCGGTGTAGCCCCAGTCCTCCATGATGGTGTGGGTCTTCTCCATGGGCAGGCCGAGGTCGGCCATGACCAGCTCGATGGAGGGCTTGCGCACCTGGGTGAAGATGATGAAGTCGATGTCGGACAGGCCAAACTCGCAGCCGGCGGCGAGCTTGCGCACCAGGCGGGGCCAGCCCTCGTGGTTGATCTCGGGGGGGTAGCGCTCCAGCATCTTCACGGTGGTGCGGCCTGCTTCCACCGAGGCCACCGAGGCCGGCTCGTAGGTGCCGCCGGAGTAGATGCCCCAGTGCTTGTGGTAGGCGCCGCCCGCCTGGGCCGCAGCCCCGAGGAAGCCCGGCTTATCCGAGGCCACCAGCACGGCCGCTCCGGCACCGTCCCCGTAGAAGAAGGAGAGGGGGTCATTCGGTGTGGTCAGCTTGTGCATCAGGTAGACGCCCACCACCAGCACGGTCTTGATGCCGGGGTTGGCGGTGATCCAGCCGGCCCCGCAGGCCAGGGCTGTGGGGAAGGAGGCGCAGGCGCAGCCCACGTCGAAGGTGCCAGCGTTCACGGCGCCCAGCTTGTGCTGCAGCACCACGGAGGTGGCCGGGGTGATGTAGTCCGGCGAGTCCGTGCCCAGGATGATCAGGTCCACGTCCTCGGGCTTCAGGCCGGCCCGCTCCAGGGCCTGTTTGGCGGCGGGCAGGGCCAGGTCCGAGGTGGCCCAGTCTTCCGGGGCGTGCCAGCGGCAGCGGATGCCTGAGGACTCCTCCATCTTGTCGACGAACTCCGGCAGGTGGGCGAAGCGCTGCCGCAGCAAATCGTTGGAGACCTGGATCTCCGGCAGGTAGCAGCCCGTGGCGGCGAGGGTGGCGAAGCGGGTCATGCCGATGCTCCTACGAGACCCACCGCGCCGGGTTGGGCGATGGGGGGAGATTCCATGTAACTTGTTGGGCTCATTTGGATACCAAGAAGGATGGAACCAATCAGGTTCGTAAAAACGAACAGTTGGTATGTTTTAAGGATTGTGCGCTCCCGAACCTGCCTGTCAAGCCAAAAATGACGTCTGGAGTGAGTGGGGCGAAAAACCGGGCTCCAGCCGCACTGTTCCTGCATTTCAGGGGCAGCTAGGCGGGGCCCTTGGCTGGCATGATTCCGTGACGCAAGAGGCTGGAGATCTCCCGAATGGCCGAGGTCGAGTCCATGCCCAGCTGATCGGGCACGCCGAACAGGACCTCCACTGCGAAGTAGTGCAGGAAGATGCGGCTGGCCAGCATGAGGGCCATGGTGGGGTCGGTACCGGGGCTCAGCTGATCCTTCAGCGTGTTGTCCGGGAAGCGGTGGTCAATGAAGGAGGCGAAGCGGGCGGGCATCCCGGAGTAGAACTTCCGGATGTGGGACCCGTCGAACTCAACCACGTCCACATAGATGAGGGCCACGTGGCGCCGGTAGAGACGGACACTCTCCTCAGCGGCCGCACCCAGGGCTTCCAGGTCGTGGGGGAAGGCCCCGGCGGCCAGGGCCCGGTTGAACGGGAAGTCCGGGGAGTCGATGGCGGTCCAGTACTGGTCCAGGAGGGTCCGGAAGAGGGCCTCCTTGTCGGGGAAGTGGTGGTAGACGTTGCCCGTGGACACGCCCGCCGCCTGGGCGATCTCCCGGATGCTGGTGCTGCGGTAACCCTGGTGGGAGAAGAGGGCCAAGGCCGCTTCCAGGATCACGCTCCGGCTTCGCTCTGACTTCGCTCCCTGGGTCTGTTTCAATGCGAGGCTCCCCGGCAGAGGGTACGGGTGGGTTCGATGCGGGTCAAGTTCGGCCCCCGGGGAGCAGCCCTAGATTGGCCAGTGCCCTCAGCAGGGAAGTCACCTGTGCCGCCTCCAGGTGGGCCCCGGTGGTGATGCGCAGGCGGGCGGACCCTGCGGGCACGGTGGGGGGGCGGACGGCGCGTACGTCGAAGCCCTGGGCCTGAAGCGCCAGGGCCAGGGCGACGGCCCGGCCATCCTCGCCCACGGGGACCGGCACGATGGCCGAGGGGCAGGGCGCCTGGCCGAGGGCGCTGCGCAGCAGACTTGCATGGCCCAGGGCCCGGTCCCGGCGCCAGGGCTCGCAGCGGGCGAGGCGGATGCCCTCGAGGGCGGCCCCGAGCACCGGCGGGGGCAGGGCCGTAGAGAAGATGAAGCCCCGGGCCGTGTTCAGCAGGTGGTCGCGGAGGCTGTCTGGGCAGCAGACAAAAGCCCCGAAGCTGCCCAGAGCCTTGCCCAGGGTGCCCATCACCAGGGGGATCCGCCCCGCCACGCCCTGAGCCTGGGCCAAGCCGGCCCCGTCCCCGCCCAGCAAGCCGGTGCTGTGGGCCTCGTCCACCAGGAGCAGGGCCCCCTCGGCCTCGCAGAGGTCCACCAGGGTCGGCAGGTCCGCCGCATCCCCGTCCATGCTGAAGATGGCGTCCGTGGCCACCAGGGCCAGGGCCTCCTGGGGGGCCGAAGCCCGCCAGGTCCGGAGGGCTTCGCCCAGGTGGGCCAGGTCGAGGTGGGGGTAGATGCCCAGGTGGGCACCGGCGGCCCGGGCCATGCGGCAGCCGTCCACCAGAGAGGCGTGGTTGAGGGCGTCAGAAAAGACCGCATCCCCAGGGGCCAGGAGGGCCGGGATCAGGGTGGCGTTGGCCTGATAGCCCGTGTTGAAGAGGAGACAGGCCTCGGTGCCCTTCCACTGAGCCAGGGCGGCCTCCAGGGCCCCGTGGAGGGAACAGTCCCCCCGCAGCAGGCGGGCGGCACCGGCCCCGGCACCCTGCTCCCGGGCGGCCTCGGCGGCGGCGGCGGCCAAGCGGGGGTCCCGGCGGAGTCCCAGGTAGTCGTTGGAGCAGAAGTCCAGCCCTGCAGCGGGCTGGATGGCCCGGTCCCGGCCCAGGGCCCGGCGCAGATCAGCCTGCCGTTCGAGACGATTTTTCCAGGCTGAAGAAATCACGGAACCTCGGGGTGGGTCGGCGCAGATCTTAGGCGGGGGGGAATGTTAGGATCTGAGGGGGATCCATCCGTGGATCCCCCTTGGAGCGTGGCATGGATTATCAGCAGTCGTGGCAGGGCGCATCCACCGGAGCGCAGTCCCGCCTTGATTTTGTCCGAAGTGTCTACATTAGGCGCGTGGATGGTTTTGCCGTGAAGCTCTTTGTCAGCCTCTACAACATCTTCATCGCCCTGATGAACATTCTCGGCGGGCGGCGTCGCTAGCCCCCCCTTCCAAGGACTCCCATGCTCCGTGCTTCCCTGATCTCCCTCATCGCCCTCGGTGTCGTCGCCCAGGAACCCGCCAAGGCCCCAGCCCCACCCGCTGCTGCGGCCCCTGCGCCCGTGGCGGCCCCGGCCCCCCCGCCGGCCCCCAAGCCCGAAGAGGTACTGCTCGCCAAGGTGGGCGGCGAGCCCATCACCGAGGCCGACTTCCAGTCCGCCTTCCGCCTGCTGGGCCAGCAGGAGCAGATGCAGGTGCTCATGGTCCAGGGCGGCAAGGAGGAGTTCGTCAAGCGCATGGCCGAGAGCAAGCTCCTCTCCGTGAAGGCCAAGCGCCTGGAGCTGGACAAGACCCCGAGCTACCAGCGCGCCCTCGAGCGCACCAAGGATGACCTCCTGGCCCGGGAGTTCCTCACCAAGGAGGGCGAGGCCCTCCAGAAGAAGCTGGCGGTGGACGAGGCCCAGGTGAAGGCCTACTACGCCGCCCACCCGGACCGCTTCAAGCAGCCGGAGCTGGCCTCTGTGCGTCACATCCTGGTGTCCGTGAAGCAGGCCGAGGGCCAGCCCGGCCTCAGCGATGCTGACGCCAAGGCCCGCGTCGCCACCATCCAGGCCGAGCTCAAGAAGAAGGGCGCCTCTTTCGAGGCCCTGGCCAAGAAGTACAGTGACGATCCCGGCAGCAAGGACACTGGGGGCCTCTACGCCGATGCGGACCCCTCCAAGTGGGTGCCCGAGTTCGGCGCCGCAGCCCGCACCCAGCCCATCGGCAAGGTCGGTGCGCCCGTGAAGACCCAGTTCGGCTACCACATTGTGAAGGTCGAGGGCCGCAAGCCTTCCCGCGTGGTGCCCTTCGAGGAAGCCAAGGAAGAGGCCCAGCGCATGACCCAGCAGGAGCGGCAGCAGCAGGTGTGGAACGAGCTGATGGACGGGCTCCGCAAGGAGATCACCTTCGAGCTCGTGAAGCCCGCAGCCGCTCCCCAGGCTCCGGTGGCCCCCAAGCCCGCCGAACCCGCCAAGGCTGGTGGCAAGTGAGGTTGCTCGCGCCGACCCTGGCGCTCCTGCTCGTCGCACCTGCACTGGTAGCGCAGGCCCCGCCCCCGACCCCGGCCAAGGCCGAGGTCCGAGACGAGATCCTGGTGGTTGTGAACAAGCACATCATCACCCGCCGCGGCCTCTCCCAGGCGGTGGAGCAGCAGCACGCAGCCCTCTACCGGCAGTTCTCGGGCAAGGAGCTCGACACGAAGCTCACGGACGCCCGGGACAAGACCCTGCAGGGCCTGGTGGACGCCTTCCTGTTGGAGGACAAGGGCGCCGAGCTGGGTTCCCCGGTGACGGACGACTACGTCCGAGCCAGCATCGACGGGATCAAAAAGGAGAACAACTTCAGCAGCGACGCCGACCTGGAGCAGGCCCTCAAGGGCAGCCTCGGTATCGGCCTGCCGGAGTTCATGAAGCGCCAGAAGCAGCAGGCCACCCAGCAGTTCGTCCTGCAGCGGGAGGTCTTTTCCAAGGTGGCCGTGGAAGACAACGAGCTGCGCGCCTTCTACGAGGACCACAAGGACGAGTACCGCATGCCCACCCGCTTCCGGATCCGGGAGCTGGTCCTGGCCAAGGGTGCCACCCCTGCGGACCAGACCGCCGCCCGGACTCAGCTGGCGGCCATCCAGGCCGAGCTGAAGGCCGGCAAGTCCTTTGAGGACTTGGCCAAGGCTCAGTCCAGCAGCCCCAGCAAGGCCACTGGTGGGGATCTGGGCTGGATGAACAAGGGCTTCCTCCGCGCCTCCATCGAGGAGGCCGCTTTGAAGCTCAAGCCCGAGCAGGTCTCGGCCCCCATCGAGACTGACAAGGACCTCTACCTGATCCAGCTCATCGCCATGGAGGATGCGCCGGTAAAGGCCTTTGCCGAGGTGAAGCCCAAGATCCTGGAGAAGCTGCAGGAGCCCAAGGCCCAGAACGCCATCGAGCAGTACCTCGCCGGGCTTCGCATCCGTGCCAACATCAGGTACCTGGTGCCCAAGGACCAGATCCTTAAGGGCTGACATGCGCCTCGACGCTTTCCTGAAAAAGAGTCTCCTCATCAAACGCCGGGAGCTGGCCAACCAGCTCTGCGAGGAGGGCATGGTGCGCGTCAACGGCGTGCCCCGCAAGGCCAGCCAGGACGTGAAGGTCGATGATGAGCTGGAGTTCCCGCTCTACAACCGGGTGCTCAAGCTGCGGGTTCTGTCCTTGCCTGAGGGCAACGTGAAGAAGGCCGACCAGTGGTCGCTCTTCGAGGTGCTCGAGGACAAACGGATCCCCATGGAGCTGGGCTTCCCCGACGAGGACCCCTTCGCCGCCCCGCCCAAGGCCCCCCGGAACCACTAGACAGCCATTGTCGCATCCCCTGGCCGAGGCTGGAGGGGCGTCAGGAGATCCCATGTCCGAATCCGTGCCCCTTCGCCTGCTCAAGGAGGGCGATGCCTTCCAGGGCATCCTCCTGGCCCGGGAAGCGGCCTACAAGACCAGCACCCGCGGCAGCGAGTACCTCGAGCTCAAGGTGGCCGATTCTTCTGGGGACCTGAAGGCCTTCCTCTGGGATGTGCGCGCCGTGGAGGGCGACCTGGAGGCCATCCGGCCCGATGTCTTTCTATGGGTGAAGGGGGCCGTCTCCAGCTTCAATGGCCGCCTTCAGCTCAAGCTGGACAAGGTGCGTCACGTCCCGGATGAGCAGGTGGGGGACCTCTCGGCCTTCTTCCCGGTCAGTGCCCGGCCCGTGGCCGAGATGCAGGCCGAGCTGGACGCTTGCCTCGCCTCCGTGAAGGACCCGTGGATCCGCCGCCTGCTGGGGGCCATGCTCCAGGACGACACCGAGCTGCGGGCGGCCTTCTGCCGAGCCCCGGCGGCCAAGTCCATGCACCATGCCCACCTGGGGGGCCTCCTGGAGCACACCCTCTCGGTGGTGGCCATGGCGGACCGGGCCTGCACCCACTACCGCACCCTCAACCGCGACCTGGTGCTGGCGGGGGTCCTCCTGCACGACATCGGCAAGACTGCGGAGCTCAGCTACCGGCGCAGCATCGGCTACACGGATGCCGGCAACCTGCTGGGCCACATTGCCCTGGAGGCCGAGTGGATCAGCCGGGTGGCGGCGGGCATCCCGGACTTCCCAGAGGAACTACGCCTGCAGCTCCTGCACATTGTCCTCAGCCACCACGGGCGCCTGGAGTTTGGGTCGCCGGTCCTCCCCAAGACCCCGGAGGCCCTCTTGGTGCACTACCTGGATGATCTGGACGGAAAGCTGGATGCCATGTTCCGGGCCCTGGGGGATGAGTCCGGAGGCTCCTCCTGGAGTGCCTACGACCGGGCCTTGGAGCGCACGATCTATCGCCAGCGCTGGCCCAAGGTGGAAACTGTCGAAAACTGAACAGGTTCGATGTTGCCTGGCCAAAAGTGGACAGCAATTCTCTGCCGGGAGGCCTCTGGGCAGGACCCGCAGGGCGGCTGTCTCGGGTAAGCCACCTGCATTCAGTGATGGAGCAAAAAGGCTCAGGGTAGAAAATTCCTGGCACGGGTCTGGCTCTAGAAGAGTCTGACCCTGCTGAGGTGCTTCATGAAGCTTTCAAGAAAAGCAAAGCGGTATGACGATTCCGTGCTCCCGGGTGAATTCCAGGGGTTCGAGGTCTTCCACCATGCGGATGCCGACTCGGAGGGGACCCTGGATGGGTTTCTGCGCCGGTCCGATGGGGGCGTGCAGCTGGGCGAGATGGTCCTGGAGCGCAACATTCCCAAGAAGCTGACCTTCGCCAAGCTCAAGACCAAGGCCGAGAAGCTCTCCGAGCAGGTGAACTACCTCAAGGAGCGCCTGGAGATCGTGGACCACGACCGCCGGGGCATGTACATCCAGCTGCGCAGCCTGCCGCCCTACAAGGACGACACCCAGATCCAGTTCAACGAGATCAGCATCGGGAAGAACCGCATCGTGGTGAAGCGCATCGCCTTCTACCGCAAGGACGAGGTCAAGCAGCAGGTGCCCCTGCAGCTGTCCGAAGGGGAGCTCAAGCGCCTCCTGTTCGATATTCGACAGGCCATTGCGTAGTAACGGATCTGTTGCAGTTCAGTAACTTTAAAACAGAAGGGGCGCCTCGAGGCGCCCCTTCTGTTTTAAAGCATGGCCAACCAGCTTCCGCTCTCCGCCCGAATCGGTCCTTCGGGCAGGTCGCTCTCCTTGAAGAGGAAGTGGTTGCTGTTCCAGCTGCCGCAGGTGTCGCAGCGGTCGGCATAGTCGGTGGCGCGGTGGCCGCAGACGCTGCACTCATAGCGTAGCTTGAGGATGCCCAGGTTGCGGAGCAGGTGGCGGTACTCGTTCAGGGCCGACTCGAGGCGGCCGCGGCGGCTGTGGATCTTGGCCATGTAGAAGAAGAGAACCGGGCTGTAGACCACCTGGCTGCGGACTTCCTGGAAGAGGTCCAGGGCTTCGTCCAGGATCTCCAGGCGGTAGAGCATCTTGCCCAGGAAGAACTTGGCAGTGGTGGCGTGCTTGGAGGTGGCGGCCACGCGGCGCAGGAGGGCCAGCCCGTCCTCGGGACGCCCCAGCTGGATGAAGTAATCCTCGAGCTCCTGCAGGAAGGTGCCCTCCCCGGTCTTACGGAAGCCCTCCAGCCAGATTTCGAAGCCCTGGGCCTCCTGGTCCTGGAGGATCATGCAGCGCCCCAGGCCCAGGTAGGCCGGGATGAAGTCGGGCTCGTCCTTGATGACCTGCTGGAAGAGCTGGGCGGCGTCCTTGTACTGGTCTGCCTCCACCTTGGCGATGCCCAGCTGATAGGACAGGGCCGAGCCCTGGGCCTTCTCGCCCTGGGTCAGCTCCGCGGCAAAGTGGGCCTGCAGCTTGTGGTGGGCCTCGGCGGCCTCCTCCCAGCGCTGGGCCTCCATGTGGGCGGCCCGCAGGCGGCGCCAGGCGCGCAGGGCCTTCTTGGGATGGGCGGTGGCCAGCTTCTTAAGCACACCCACGGCGGCTTCGGGGTTCCGCACGGCCATGAGGCCCTCGGCCAGCTGATAGCGGGCCTCCACCTGATCTTCGTCATCCCGGGCCACACCCTCGAAGAGCTTCACGGCCTCTTCCGGGTGCCCGGTCTTCATCAGCACCTCGCCCAGCAGCATCCGGGTGGGGATGTGCTCTTTGCGCTGCTCCAGGATGGTCTCCAGGATCTTCTTGGCCTCCTGATTCAGGCCGTGAGCCACCAGACCTCGGGCATCCTGCATGCGCTCGGAGATCCGCTTTACCAGGCGGGTGTCGGCCGAGGCGTTGAGGCCGCGGACCAGGCGCACCACTTCCATCACGCCGGTGTAGAGCACATTGAGGAGGAAGCCCAGCAGGAAGACGATGAGGATGACGCTCTGCAGCTTGATGCTCTCGCCGAACACCACCACTTCCCGCATGAGGAGGTCGTGATTAGTCAGGTATAGATTCCCGAGCATCATCAGGACGAGCAGCAGCAGGACGATAAAGAACACATTGACTAGGCGCATGGTGGTCCCCAGAGGCTCTGCCTAGCATGACAGGAGAGAGGTTCAGACTGTTCAGGACCCTGCGGGCCGGTCCAGCCACTCCTTGGCGGCCTGGAGGTCCTGCCACACGGCGCGGCGCACATCCTGGGTGTACTGGCGCAGCACGTAGGCCGGGTGGAAGGTGGGCATGACGGGGATCTCGCGGCCCCCCACCTGGATGCGCTGCCACTGGCCGCGCAGCTTGGTGATGCCCTCGGTAATGCCCGCCAGCTCCCGCAGCGGGGTGGCGCCCAGGGTGACAATCACATCGGGGCGGATGAGCTCGATCTGGCGGTGCAGGTAGCCCAGGCAGGTGTGGGCCTCCTCCGGCGTCGGGGTGCGGTTGTCCGGGGGGCGGCACTTCACGATGTTGGCAATGTAGGTGGTCTCGCGGCTGAAGCCCAGGGCGCCAATCATCTTGTCCAGCAGCTCCCCGGCCTTGCCCACGAAGGGGCGGCCCTGCAGGTCCTCGTCCCGGCCCGGCCCCTCGCCCACGAACAGCAAGCGGGCGGCAGGGTCCCCCTCGCCGAAGACGAACTTCATGCGCCCCGGACCCAGGGGGCAGGCCAGGCAGCCCTCGATGGCGCGCTGGAGGTCCGCCAGGGTGGCGGCGGCCTGCACGGCGGCCGCAGGGGGGCAGGCCACGGGCCCCGTGGGAGGGGCGTAGGCCTTTGGCACCGCTGGCGGCAACGGTGCTTCCGGAACCACCCGGTGGACGGGTTGGGGGGCCGCCTGGGGGGCCGCGGGCTCAAGCCTGGGCTCGCGGACAAGGCCCACCACCCCCAGCTCTCGCAGGGTGTCGCGCCAGGCCTGGAGGGGATGTTCCATTCCCCAAGCCTAGGGCCCCTTGGGGCCGAAGGGAATGATGGCGTTGCCTCTGGCGGCGGTTCGGGCCGGAACTTAGGTCCCAGATGGGGCATCCTAGGGCAACGGAGTCCATGCATGGAGCAGTCCAACCCGGAAACCCCCTTCGGCACCCAGGAGGCCTTTCAGACGGCCTTTGCGGAACTCTACCCGCGCCTGGTGAGCTATGCGCGCCGTTATGGAGCCTCGTTCCCGGAAGACATTGCCCAGGAAGCCTTCGTCATCCTGATGCAGCGCGAGGTCCGGGTGGAGCATCCCACGGCCTTCCTCTATGGGACGGTCCGCACCCTCTCACTCACCGAACGTCGCCCCATGAAGAACCAGAACCTGAGCCTGGAGGCGGTGGCCGAACCCGGTCACGCCGCCCGCGCCGAGGAGATGGTTCTCAGCCAGGAGGTTCGGGAGCGCATGCGCCTCCTGGCCCCCACCTTCCGCGAAGCGCTCTGGCTATTTGTGGTGGAAGGGCTGTCGATCCGCGAGATCTCCGACATCCTCGGCATTCCCGAAGCCACCGTGAAGACCCGCATTCATCGGGCCAAGGCCCAGCTGCGAGACCAGCTCAATCCCTCTGGAGGCACGCATGCCCAGGCTTGACCCCGTTCGGCGCTTTGAACCCGCTGAAGACGTGCAACTGCGGGCCGAACTCCGGGATCTGCTCGGCCTCGGGGACGAAGACGCCCCGCCTGCCGCTGTCCCCACCCCGGAGCTGAAGGCCCTGGCCGAGGACATCCGGCGCGAGGCTTGGCGTCGCAATCGCACCGAGCGCAAGCGGCCCACCTGGGGCCTGCTGGCCGCTGCCGCCCTGCCCCTCCTGGTCGCCCTGGGCGGACTGGGCACCTGGGGGCATCAGCAGAAGCAGCGGGCCGACGCCCTTGCCCTCCAGGCCCAGCGGCAGGAGCAGACCCTGCAGCAGCTGGCGACCACCCACGCCTCCGAGGTCGCCCGAGAGCGGCGGGCCAAGGAAGAAGTTCAGCAGAAACTACAGATCGCCTCAAAGCAGGGAAACCGGAAGGGCGAGCCCTATCTGGTGATCCCCGTGGAAAAGCCCCTGCGGGTGGGTTCCGAGGACTACCAGCGGGTGAAGCAGAAGCCTTAATGGTTCGTTCCCGTTCCTAGGCTTCCGTTCCGGCACGGGTCTGGCATATCCCAGGGCAAGGTGTGCCCATGTCCAGCAATCCCATGCTCCTCCTCATCCTGGTACTGTCCGCCCTCGCCACGGTGCTGGCCGGCCTCGGCGTCTTCGGCAACAGTCGGCCCCCGGATCCCCGGCTCAACTCCCTGCTCAACGACCTGGACGACATCAAAGGCATGATGTCGCAGATCCAGAAGTCTGTGATGCAGACGGAGCGCAAGCTGGAGAAGGAGATCCAGATGGCCCGCCAGGAGAGCCGCGAGGTCACCGAGAAGCTGGCCGAGGTCATCGACAAGCGCCTCAAAGAGCTGGTGGGGTAGTCCCTACCCCGCCTGACTGTGATTGGTGGGGCTCCAGCCCCGCTCGTTCAGAAGTTTGACACCCTGGATGCGGGTGAGCCGGAAGGCCATCTCTTCCTGGTGGAGGTGGCAGAAGGCCAGCAGGTGGTCCTCCTGGATGGTGCGCGGGGACACCCGGCGTAGCTGCGTCCGGTGGGCGGCTGGTGGCAGGTAGGTGAGCTCCACCATGAGGGTGTGGCCGGCCGCGTATTCCAGGATTCGCTGCACCTCTTCGGCCAGCTGATCTTCGCCGCCCAGATGGAGCATGGGGATCCGGCGCTGGACCTCCTGGTACAGGGCGGGGTCCTCATCGTGCAGCCGCTGGAGGGCCGAGCGCACCATCTGCTGCACGGGCTCCAGGTGGTGGTTCATGCCCTTCTCATCCACGAAGGCCAGGGCCGCCAGGGCCCACAGGTAGAGCTTCTCGTCTGAGTCCACGCTGAGGGCCAGGAAGCGCCCGGGCTGGGGCATGAAGCCGGCCTGCTTGAGCAGGGCATAGGCATTGCCGTCGCCGTGGACCTCGAGCACCGTGTCCGACAGCGAGGCCAGCTTGAGGGGCCCCAGCTCCGGCCGCAGCTTCAGTTCATCGGCCAGGTTGGCGGTGCGCGTGCGGATGAGGCGCACGCCCTGGTGGATCTCCACCTCGCCGACCCGACGGCTGAGGTCGTCCAGCAGCTGGACGAGGGGCTGGGGCAGGGTCTGGGTGGAAGCGCCCAGGCGCTGGCCCAGGTCCTCCATGGGCACGCCGGCATCCAGGGCGCGCACCAGGGTGGCATGGCTCACCCGGAAGGTGCCCATGGCGTCCAGGGACTCTACATCGGCCAGCTGCGCCAGCTGGAGCAGGCGGTGAGGGTTCTGGAGAAGAGGTGTGAGCAGCTCCAGGGTGGGCTGCAGGATCATGGGCTGATCCTGGTCCAGGGGCTGCCAGTGGGGCGCCGTGCCCTTGAGGTCCCGGAGGAGGTACTCGTGGGCCAAGGCTTCACCGTGGTCCGAGAGGCGTAGGTGGGTGCAGCTGGTGTCGCTCTGGATGATGCCCATCCGGCTCAGGAACGGGAGAAACACCGTGCGGGTGCGCTCCTCGTCGAGGGGGTGCAGGGTGCGGAGGAAGGCCAGGAAAGGTTGCACCGCCAGGGTCTGGCCCCGGCGCTCCAGCAGGTGCTGCATGAGGAAGTGGCGGTCCTCGGCGGGGGGCATGCCCCAGGCCTTCAGGTCGTGCTCGAGGAGGCTGGCAAAGGCGCGCTCGGCCACCCAGCGGGGCGGGTGACTGGTGACAGCGGGCAGCAGGGTCTCCACGCGGCCATCCCGGTTCCAGAGCAGGCCCAGGCGGTGCAGCAAGGTGAACAGCAGGGTGGCGTCCTGCTCCTCCTGGAGCATGGCGTTGCGCTGCATGAGCTGACCCAGCTCCTTCTTGGCGGGGAGGCCGCCCTTGAGGACGCGCAGGCCCGAGACGCAGCGGAGCAGCACGCTGGTGAGGGCGAGGGAGAAGCGGAAGGGCTCGGCCGGCCGCAGGCGAACCTCCACTGGAGCTGTGAAGGAAAGGGCGCCGTCATCGAAGTCCTCGAGGGCATCCGCGACCCGCTCGGCCACGGCCCAGGCCTCGCCATCCGGCAGCACCAGCCCCAGCTGCACCAGGGGTCCCAGGGTGCCGGCGTCCGGCAGGGTCCCTTCTCCAGTCAAGTGCTTGAGGGCGACGAGCGAGACGCTGTCCAGGTCGGCCAAGGTGTCCGAGAGGCGCTTGTGGTCCTCCAGGTGGAAGACCATGGTCTTCAGCAGCCGGAGGCGGCCCTCGGCACCATCGTCCCAGCGCATGGGAATGGGCAAACGCCTGCGATCACAAATGGCACGAAGCTGCTCATCCGAGCAGTTCGACAGGAGCTGAAAGTGCGTGCGTGTCATGAACACCTGGAAGAAGGCGATCCTCCAGTGTCCCATGGACGGCGGCATTCTTCATGCGCAAAAAGCGCCCGGCAGGGGCCGGGCGCTGGGTTGGCTAGACTTCGCTCAGGTTGCTACTGGGCGGCGAGGGTGCCCACGCTGATGGTGGTGGCGGTGATGATGCCGGCCGCGTCCGTGTAGTAGGCCTTGCCGGCGTTGGCCGACAGGGTGATGGCGCCGGGGGCCTGGAGGGTCTTGAGATCCAGAGCCACACGCACCAGGGGGGTGCTGAGGGCCACGGGGCTGGCAATGCCCTTCTGAGCGGCCGTGATCTGGAGGACACCGGCCGTGACCTTGCCCTTAAGGACCTGGGGGGCGGCCCCCAGGGTGAAGGCCCCGCCATTCTGGACGTAGGTGCCGGCAGCATCAGCAGACGCCACGTTGGCCCAGGAGACCTTGGCGGTGTCCACGGTGAAGGCGGCAGAGATCCCGGAGCCTGTGGTGGCAGCGGGTCCCACCAGATCCAGGACCAGGTGCGTGGCGGTGGAGAGGGCCGCGTTCTTCTTCAGCTGGAAGGTCCCCGTGGTGGGATCCGTGTAGGCCAGGGTGGTGGCGGGTACGAGGGTGAAGTTGGCTGTGATGGTCAGGTTGGCGGTCACATTGGTGACGGTGAGCGGGTTGGTCGTGCTGGTGGTGAAGCCCGCACCGGTCCAGTTGGTGAACGTGTAGTTGGCGGAGGGCACGGCCGTGACTGCCGTGGCGCTGCTGCCGGAGGTGATGGTCTGGGTGGCGGTGCCGGTGAGGGTGCCACCGGCACCCGCCACGAAGGTGACGGTGTAGTTGCTCGGGGCGGGCGGCGTGCTGCCACCGCCCCCGCCGCCGCAGGCAGTGAGGAAGGCCAAGGCCAGGAGGAACCCGGAGAGGACGAGCTTCTTGGGGGACATGGTGGCCTCGATCACAGGAAGGTCAGAAGGAAGGTCAGGTCGGCATCATCCACCGTGCCGTTGGGAACCAGGTCACTGGCAACGTTGGTCGAGCCATGGTTCTTGGCCAGGGTGAGCAGGTCCAGGAGGTCGATGACCCCATCTCCGTTCAGGTCGAGGGTCCGCACATAGGAGGTGGCGGAGCCCGTCTTCCCGGAGAAGGCGTTGGTGGCGGTGATGGTGTAGTTGCCCACGGTAGTGGGGGTGAACAGCCCCGTGCCGCTGATCGCGCCGCCGCCGCTGGTGCCCCAGGTGACACCCTGGTTGGCGGCGCTAAGGCCCGTGACGGCGGCCGAGAACTGCTGGGTGGCGCCAATGAGAGTGGTATAGGAGCTCGCCGTGACGGTCACGGTGACGGAACTGGGTGACACCAGGGTGATGGTGGCTGTGCCGGACCGGGTGGAGGCTGCCTGGCTGGTGGCGGTGACGGTGTACGTTCCTGCGGCGAGTGTGCTGGCGCTGAAGAGGCCAGTACTACCCACGCCCGTGCCGGACCAAGTGACGGTCTGGTTCGTGAGGGGGGTGAGCGTGGAGGCGAACTGCTGGGTGCCGCTGCCCACCATCAACTCTGCTGTGGCGGGGCTGACGGCCACGGTGACGGCGCTGGGAGCCACCAGGGTTACGTTGGCCGTGGCGGTGATCGTGGGAGCGTCCACGGAGGTGGCGGTGACCGTGGCGGAGGTGCCGGAAGCGGGGGCCGTGTAGGTCTGAGCCACGCCGGTGCCCGTGGCCGAAGCGATGATGGTGCCGCTGCTCGCCGTCCAGGTGACGGTGTTGGTGGCGCCATTGCTCACGGTGGGCGTGAAGGCCTGGGTGCCACCCAGGACCAGCGTGGCGGCGGTGGGCGTGAGGGTGACGGAGGGCGGGGTGGTGACGGTCACCGTGGCGGTGCCGGTCTTGCCGGAGAAGGCGTTGGTGGCGGTGACCGTGCAGGTACCGGCGGCGTTGGCGGTGAAGAGGCCGGTGGTGGCGTTGATGGTCCCGCCGGTGCCAGTCACGGACCAGGTGACGCCCTGGTTGCCGGTGCTAAGGCCCGTGACGGTGGCTGTGAACTGCTTGGTAGCGCCCACAAACACCGAGGTGGGTGCGGGGGAGACCGCTACGGAGACAGAGGCTGCGGCCACCAGGGTGACGGTAGCTGTGCCGGTCAGGGTGCCCAGGGATTGGCTGGTGGCGGTGACGGTGTAGGTGCCGGCAGCCAGGCCCGTGGCGCTGAAGAGGCCCGAAGTGCCAAGGCCGGTGCCGCCACTGATGGACCAGGTGAGGCCAGTGTTGGTGATGGTCGAAACGGTACCTGTGAACTGCTGGGTGCCGCTGCCTACCATCAGCTCAAGCGTGGAGGGCGTGACAGCCACCGTGACAGCGCTGGGCGCCACCAAGGTAACCGTGGCAGAAGCCGAGGCAGCAGGCGTGTCCACGGTGGTAGCTGTAACGGTCGTGGAGGTTCCGCTAGCGGGGGCCGTGTAGGTCTGGAGGACACCCGAGGCGGTGGCCGTGGAGGGTACGGTGCCGCCGCCGGTCACCGACCAGTTGA